>NZ_CP113864.1:1685000-1985000 GCF_026914285.1 Caldicellulosiruptor naganoensis | reverse complement strand
TGATATTTGTATGTATCTATACAGTGGTATTATACCTTGTTCTCTATGGTTTTGCATTTGTTAGCAGGGTAAATTCATGGGGTGTGCTTTATGACAAAAAGGTAAGAAGTCATATATTTTTCAATCTGATACTCATATTTGTGATTAAGATATTCACACTAAAATATGAAATGGAAGGTCTTTTGTACTCTTTCTTTGGTGAAGTTGTTGGTGTGGGATATACTGATTATTACATTAGGATGAACTATTTTAGGCTTTCGTATGTTGTTTTGGCAACTGTGATTCTACTCAGCATTTACTTTTTCATAAAAGGCAAGTACGCAAATATAGCTAAAGTAATGTTCTCCTATATTGGTTGGGCAGTTTTGGGTACCATAATCGCTACAGCTTTTCAGTACTTTGTAGTATCACCAAATGAACAGGTGTATGAAAGGCCTTTTTTAGAAAAAAACATTAAGTTTACACGTCTTGCTTACAATTTAGAAAACATTGAAGAAAAATATTTTCCTGTTGACACATCAGGTACTATCACAGCAGAGGATTTACAGAAAAACACAGGTACGATAGAAAATATTAGAATTACAGATTATCCCACAACTTTGGCTATTTTAAACCAAATTCAGCGTTTTAAACAGTACTATATCTTCAATGATGCTGATATTGCAAAGTATACAATAAATGGTAAGATAAAATCTGTATTCATCTCTGCAAGAGAGATAAACTATGATGGGATTCCGACGAAGACATATATCAATCAAAGATTTCAGTACACTCACGGCTATGGTGTTGTCATGAGCCTGATGACAGAAGTTACACCTGAAGGCCAGCCAAAGTTTATCATAAAAGACATTCCAATAAAGAGCTTAGACGGTGCACCAAAGGTAACACAGCCACGGATATACTATGGAGAAAAAACAGACCCGTACGTTATTGTTAACACAAAGGTTGATGAGATTGACTATCCTGAGGGTGATTCAAACAGGCTTTTTAGATATGACGGCAAAGGCGGAATAAGACTAACACCTTTAAATAGATTAATCTTTTCATATGTCTATAAAGACTTTAGGCTTCTTGTCTCAACAGCTATAAACTCAAACAGCAAGATACTTATAAACAGGAATATTGTAGAGAGAGCCAAAAAAGTTGCACCATTTTTTGACTATGACAGTGATCCATATATACTCATAGATGGAAAAGGTCGCTTGGTATGGGTTTTGGATGGTTATACAAAGACAAATTATTATCCATATTCAGAGCCGACAGAAGAAGGTTTTAATTATATTCGAAATTCTGTAAAGGTATTAATTGATGCATACAATGGGACGCTGAAATTTTACATTGTGGACAAAAACGACCCGATTGTAAATGTCTACAAGAGTATTTATCCCGACCTTTTTGAAAAGGGAGATATTCCAAGAGACATTGCTGAGCATATAAGATATCCGGAGTATATTTTCAAGGTTCAGGCAAGTGTGTTGAAAAGATATCACATGACAAACCCGAATGTATTTTACAACAAGGAAGATTTGTGGGACTTTGGAAAACACAAGACGCCTGATGGTTCAATTGACTATATCCCACCATATTACAGTGTTATGAAGCTGCCAGACAGCCAAAAAGAAGAGTTGATTCTGATGGTGCCCTTCACACCGCTAAAATACAATACAATGATTGCATGGCTTGCAGCAAAAAGTAGCCAAGAAAATTATGGAAAGCTTGTGCTATACAAATTCCCAAAAGGTTCAACTGTCTATGGTCCACTGCAGGTTGAGAACATGATTGACCAAGACCCACAGATATCAAAAGATTTGTCACTGTGGAATCAGGGTGGTTCAAGGGTTATAAGAGGGAACCTTTTAGCATTGCCAATAAACCGAAAGATTTTGTACATTGAGCCAATTTACATTGCTTCAGACAATGCTTCAGCTCTGCCAGAGGTAAAAAGAGTAGTTGCTGCTTGCAATGGGAAGGTCGTTATGGGAAGTAGCCTAAATGATGCGTTATCGCAGCTCATTGGGCAGCAGGTAGCGCCTGAAAAGAATCAGACGCAAACACCGTCTCAGAAAGAAAATATCACTCAGGTTCCACCATCGTCAGAGCTTTCAAAGATAAAGTCCTTGTTCGAAGATGCTAAAAAGGCTTTACAACAAGGAAATTGGGAAGAGTTTGGAAAGAAGTTCAGGGAGCTTGACAATATGATGAAGAATATTAAGTAAGTATTTTGGAAAAATAGACAAGGCTTTTGGCTTTACTTTATTTGCCAAAAGCCTTTTTCTTTATAAACAAGAAATAGACAGGAAAACCAAGTAGAGTAATTAGAATTGAAAATAATGAATCTATTGTATTTGAGAATACATTGTTTACCAATATATAAAGTCCGCTCAAAATAGCAATAAGCGGAGTCAAAGGATATAAAAATGTGTTATATCCTTCTTTATTTTTTCCCTCTCTTTTACGGATAACGAAAATTCCAATAAAAAACAACACATAGAATATCCAGGTTGAAAACATTGCAAGGTCTGTAAGTCTGTTAAAACTTCCTGTGAAGATGTAGAGTACAGAGACTATATATATCAAAAGTGAGGAATTAATGGGTGTTGCAAACTTGGGATGCAGTTTTGAAAAAACATTGCTCGCCACAAAGTGGTTATTTATAGCCATTGCATATGGTATTCTGATGCCAGTAAGGGCAAAGCCATTTAAAGTGCCGACAATTGATATAATTATTCCAAGCGAAATCAGAATTCCACCCACTTTACCAAGTAAGGTTTCAGATATAACATTTATGCTATTTTCCATTGAAGCAAGTTTTTCTATTCCCAGAACGTTTATATACGCTATGTTTACAAGTAAGTAGACAAGCATTACAAAAGACATTCCAAATATCAAAACAAAAACAAGGTTTTTCTTTGGATTTCTCATCTCTCCTGCCACATTTGGTACAGACAGCCATCCATCATATGCCCACAAAGTAGACAAAACAGCAAGTCCAAAGTTCTGAGAAGTTTCATTATAAGGTGCAAAATTCCCCATTTCGATGGGCTTTGATAAGCCAAATAAAATAATTAAAAAAATTGGAACTAATTTTAAAGTAGTTGTAAAAACCTGAAAACCACCACTGTATTTGTTGCCTATAATGTTTATAAATATTATAAGAGTCAAGATGCTAAAGGCTAATATATCATGAGTTATTTGATTTATCTTTACTAAACTTGCCATTTGGTCGGCAAACAGCACAGAAAGTGCAGAAAGTATTGCAGGAGTGTAAATCAAAGTATTCATCCATCCAAACAAAAATGAGACTATATCACCATAGATTTTTTCAAGATACACATAAAGCCCGCCTGTGTGAGGATATCTTGCAGAAAACTCTGCCGCAACAAGCGCTCCACAAATAGACATCATACCACCTAAAAACCACGCCAAGAAAATCATAACGAAGCTTCCCGAGTATTTAGCAACAGGTGTTGCTTTGAAAAAGACTCCTGACCCAATTACCATTCCAACCACTAATGAGAGTGCCATCCAGACGTTTAAGTTTTTCTTAAGCTGTGTATTTTGTTCCATCTTGCGCCCCCTTATATGAGTTTTGGTAAAGGTTGAGTGTAGCTGAATTTGATTTGAGCATTTAGCTAAAAATATAACACACAAAGTTAGCAAATTCAACAGTTTTGTAGATAATTAATTTGAAAGAGAATATAAAGAGAAATTTTGAGAAGTGTATTACTCTTTTGGAGGAATTCAAAATACTGTCATTTGGTACTGTGTAAAATAAATACTACTACGACAGTGGTGTTCCAGTGGGAAGCAAATGGCTTGAAAAGGTGAAAGAATATGAAGAGAAGGTTTTGAAAAATAGGGTGTAATAGGTACGAAAAAGGGGCTGCAGTGTTTCACACTTTTAAATGATTATGCAGCCCCTTCTTGATTTCCATATTATTTAAATGGATTTTCATCTTTATAGAGCATATTAGCTGGCTGGTTGAATGATATGTCATCAACACCGAGCATCTTCATTGCATCAAATAGGATTTTTCCTGCGTGTTTGAATGCAACAGCTGTATGGTGCGGGAACCTCTTTGCGATAAGTACATATCTATAGAATCTTCCCATCTCTTTTATTGCAAACACACCAATTCCACCAAAAGATCGTGGGTCAACGTCTATGACCTCACCTTCAGCAACATATGACCTCAAGATACAATCAGCCGTTGACTGAAGTCTGAATATTGTTATCTCACCTGGTTTTATTGTACCTTCGAGTGTACCACGTGTTATATCTGGTTCTTTATTAGGCTCTAAGAGTCTGTGCATAATGAGCTGATACCTCATCTCAGCATACTTCATATGACAAATAGGTGTGTTCCCACAGTGGAAGCCCATGAAAAGGTCGGTGAGCTTGTAATCTTTGAACTTTTCCTTGTTTGCTTCGTACATATCCTTTGGAACAGTGTTGTTGATATCGAGTATTGTTGCTGGAATTTGTGTTGCAAGTGTTACGATGTATTCACTGAGTGCCCCGTATATGTCAACCTCACATGCAACTGGAATACCCCTTGATGCAAGCCTTGCGTTTACGTAACATGGAACAAATCCAAACTGTGTCTGGAACGCTGGCCAGCACTTATTAGCAAATATTGCAAACTGACAGCTACCACGGTATTTTTCATACCAGTCCATTAATGTTAGCTCATATTGAGCAAGCTTTGGCAAAATTCCTGGATGTTTGTTTCCTGTGCCAAGTTCTTGTTCCATTTGTTTTACTACTTCAGGTATACGCGGGTCATCTTTGTGCTTGTTGAAAGATTCAAACAGGTCAAGCTCAGAGTTTTCCATAATTTCTATTCCAAGGTCATAAAGTGGTTTTATCGGTGCATTGCAAGCCAAAAAGTCTTGTGGACGTGGTCCAAAACTGAAGATTTTAAGGTTCTTTACTCCTATCACAACCCTTGCAACGTCAACAAAGTGCGCTATCATATCCGAAACTTCTTCAGCATCGCCAACAGGGTACTCAGGAATGTAAGGATTGAGTTTTCTCAGGCCAATATTGTAAGATGCATTTAACATACCACAGTATGCATCGCCACGGTCGTCAATGAGGTTTTCTTGTGTCTCTTCAGCTGCTGCAACGAACATTGAAGGACCGCCAAACTTTTGGGCAAGCATTGTCTCAGGACCTTCAGGACCAAAGTTGCCAAGATATACTACAAGTGCATTGACACCTGCTGATTTTAGCTCATCCAGGGCTTTTAGAACGTCATTCTCGTTCTCGACAGTTGTCTTTGCCTCGAAGATGTCAATACCTTTTTTTCTGCATGCCTCAACCACTTTTTGTCTTCTTTTTTCACTAAGAGTGATAGGAAAACAGTCCCTGCTTACTGCAACTATTCCTACCTTTACTTGGGGTATGTTTTGTAACATTTTGAAATAATCCCTCCTAACATTTCATTAAGTTTTTACGCTTTGTTATAATAATTATATAGCTTTGTGCTTGTACGTACAATAAATTATTGCCATAAAATGCCATATCATTTTAAGAAAGTTGTTCATGTACAAGTGAGGTAAAAAATCTTTTCAATCTACTTTTAAAATAAAAACTTTTATGCTACAATATCATAGTTAAAATATAACTTTTTGATGCTGACAAAAATAAAATTCAAAATAAATCTTTTTGAGGGAGGATTAGGATGGAGTTCAAGATTGAAAAAAAAGGCACTAACAAAGCTATAATCGAGGTTGAGGTTGAGCCTGAGAAGTTTGAAGAAGGTTTGCAAAAGTCTTATTTGAAAAACGCCAAGTATTTCAAAATTCCAGGATTTAGACCTGGCAAAGCACCAAGGTCGCTCATTGAAAGAGCGTATGGTGAAGAAGTGTTTTATGATGATGCAATTGACTATGTTTTAAATGAGACATATCCTAAGGTGATTGAAGAGAGCAAGCTTGAGGTTGTGTCAAGACCTGAAGTTGATATAGTTCAGGTTGGTAAAGGCAAAAGCTTTATATACAAAGCTGAGGTGTATATCAAACCTGAGTTTGAATTGGGTGAGTACAAAGGGGTTGAAATCAAGAAAATCGAATACCCTGTTGCTGAAGAAGAGGTTGAGCATGAACTTGAACATTTAAGAGAGGAAAATGCAAGATTTATCTCAGTTGACAGAGAAGTTCAAAACGGCGATATTGTTACAATCGACTTTGAGGGATTTGTTGATGGTGAGCCTATTGAAAATGGCAGGGCTCAGGACTATGAGCTTACAATTGGCTCAGGTAGGTTCATCCCAGGGTTTGAAGAACAGCTAATTGGGATGAAAAAAGGCGAAGAAAAGGAAATAGAAGTTGTGTTCCCAGAAGACTATCAGAGCCAAGAACTTGCTGGTAAAAAAGCAACATTTAAGGTTAAGGTGAAAGAGATAAAGGTAAAGGAGCTTTCTGAGCTTGATGATGAGTTTGCAAAGGATGTTAGTGAGTACGAGACATTAGAAGAGCTAAAGGCAAGTATTAGAAATAGGATAAAAGAGAAAAATGACCAGCGAGCTAAAGACGAGATGATTGATGCAATCTTAGAAAAGATTGCTGAAAATACTCAAATTGACATTCCAGAGCCTATGATTGAAAATCAGATAAATTATTATGTTGAGGATGTGGCAAGAAATCTTCAGTATTTTGGAATGACATATGAAAAATACTTAGAAGCTATTGGCAAGACAGATAAAGAATTCAGGGAACAGTTTAGAGAAAGAGCAACGAAAGCTGTTAGAAATAATCTCATATTAGAAAAGATTGCAAAAGTAGAAAATATCCAGGCAACAGATGAGGAGCTTGAAAAGGAATTAGAAAGACTTGCTAAGATGTACAATTTAGAGGTTGAAAAGTTAAAAGAAAGGCTTTCTGAGGATGATATTGAGTATATAAAAGAGGGTATAATTCTAAATAAAGCTATAGATTTTATATACGAAAATGCTAAAATTATAAGTGAAGAGGCTCAATCTGAAAATCAAACATAATAAGTTTGGAAAATTATACTTTTTCTTCTGTAAAAGGAGGGAATGTACTTATGTCCGCACTTGTCCCAATAGTCATAGAACAGACCAACCGTGGTGAAAGGGCATACGACATATACTCAAGACTTCTAAAAGACAGGATAGTAATCCTAAGCGGCGAAATCACAGACGATATTGCTTCCCTTATTGTTGCCCAGCTTCTTTTCTTAGAAGCAGAAGATCCTGATAAGGACATCTATCTGTATATAAACTCACCAGGTGGTTCTGTTACAGCTGGATTTGCAATTTATGACACAATTCAGTATATAAAACCTGATGTATCAACAATTTGTGTTGGAATGGCAGCATCAATGGGCGCATTCTTACTTGCAGCTGGGGCAAAGGGTAAGAGATTTGCTCTTCCAAACAGCGAAATAATGATACATCAGCCAATTGGTGGTGTTCGTGGTCAGGCAACAGACATCAAAATCCACGCTGAGTGGATATTGAAGATAAAACATAGAATTAACAGGATTTTGGCTGAGCGCACAGGCCAGCCAATTGAAGTTATAGAGCGTGATACAGAACGTGACTTTTTCATGACAGCCGAAGAGGCTTTAAAGTATGGCATAATTGACAAGGTGATTGAAAGACGACCATAATCATTCTTTTTTGAGGTGATTTAAAATTGGCTAAGTTCGATGAAAAGAAGACTTTAAGGTGCTCATTCTGTGGCAAATCACAGGATGAGGTAAGACGTTTGGTTGCCGGACCTGGAGTTTATATCTGTGACGAATGTGTTGAACTTTGCTCAGAGATAATCTCTGAGGAGTTTGAGGAAGAGGAATACAACGAGTTTGATGATAGACTTCCAACTCCAAAAGAAATAAAAGAGTTTTTGGACCAGTACGTAGTTGGACAGGACCACGCAAAAAAGATTTTATCTGTTGCGGTATATAACCACTACAAGCGAATTTACTACCACGACAACAAAAAAGACGATGTTGAGATTCAGAAAAGCAATATCTTAATGCTTGGTCCAACTGGGTCTGGCAAAACTTACCTTGCACAAACTCTTGCCAAAATGCTCAATGTACCTTTTGCCATAGCAGATGCAACAACACTCACTGAAGCAGGTTATGTAGGTGAGGACGTTGAAAATATTTTGCTCAGGCTTATTCAAAATGCTGATTATGACATTGAAAGAGCAGAGCGCGGTATAGTTTATATAGACGAGATTGACAAGATTGCAAGAAAATCAGACAATCCTTCAATCACCAGAGACGTTTCTGGTGAAGGTGTTCAGCAAGCACTACTGAAGATATTAGAAGGAACAATAGCATCAGTTCCACCACAGGGTGGAAGAAAGCATCCGCACCAAGAATTTATACAGATTGACACAACAAATATTCTCTTTATCTGTGGTGGTGCTTTTGAAGGTATTGAGAAGATAATTGAGAGAAGAATTGGTGAAAAGACTCTTGGGTTCAATGCTAAAATAGAAAGCAAGAAGGAAAAGAAGATAGGCGATATTTTAAGACAGATAATGCCTCAAGACCTACTAAAGTTCGGTATGATTCCCGAATTTATTGGCCGTGTTCCAATAATTGTTACATTAGACGCACTTGACAAAGAGGCTCTGATAAAGATTTTAACAGAACCAAAGAACGCACTTGTCAAGCAGTATCAAAAGCTTTTTGCTATGGATGGTGTTGAGCTTGAATTTGAAAGGGAAGCGTTAGAAGCAATAGCAGACAAGGCAATTGAGCGCAACACTGGTGCAAGAGGTCTTAGAGCTATCATGGAAGATATAATGCTTGATGTGATGTTTGAAATTCCATCAAACGACAAGATAGAAAAGGTAATAATTACAAAAGCAGCTGTTTTGAAAGAAGATAAGCCCATTGTAATAATAAACGAAAACAAAAAGGCACAGAGAAAACCGAGACTAAAACAGCGTTTACAGGAAAGAAGAGGAAATGTCTCTTAATTGAATAGTAAAACACGGTTGAAAGAGAGGCTAAATAAAAGAAGAAGGCTGGTTTGTGAATTTCCAGCCTTCTTCTTTTTGAATTTTTCAGCATTAAAAGAAGGGAAAATTCACTTTGTATAGAATTAAGTTATTATATAAACCAAAAACATTATAAAGTCTTTAAAAAATTTAATGTAAAGAGGGACTTTATAAAAGTCCGGTGAGAAAATTTGTTAAGGATAAGAGAATACCAAGAAGAGCTGGAATGTAAGATTCTGTCACCATATGCCACCCTTTCAAAGAATACAAAAGGGCGACAAAGACCAGAAGAAAAGTGTCAGGTCAGAACCGAGTTTCAACGTGACAGAGATAGAATCATTCATTCAAAATCATTTAGAAGACTTAAGCACAAAACACAAGTGTTCATATCACCAGAAGGAGACCACTACAGAACAAGGCTGACTCACGCCCTTGAGGTTGCTCAGATAGCAAGAACAATTGCAAGGGCTTTAAGGCTCAATGAGGACCTGACAGAGGCAATTGCCCTTGGCCATGATTTGGGCCACACACCTTTTGGCCATGCAGGAGAAGACATTTTAAACCAAATTACAACTTGTGGATTTTCTCACAATGTGCAGAGCCTAAGAGTTGTTGACTTTTTAGAAGGGGATGATGGGCTTAATCTTACATTTGAGGTAAGAGACGGTATTTTAAACCATGTATGGGGCAATACTCCTTCGACGTTAGAAGGAAAAGTGGTGCAATTTGCAGACAGGATAGCGTATATAAATCATGACATAGATGATGCAATAAGAGCAGGGATTTTAAAAGAAGAGGATTTACCCCAGGACTGTCTTAAGATTTTAGGATTTTCAAAGCGTGAGAGAATTAACACTTTGATTGTGGATATAATAAGAAATAGTATGGACAAACCAGAAATAACCATGAGTGAAGATGTCTTTTACGCAATGCATAAGTTAAGAGAGTTTATGTTTCAAAATGTGTATATTGGGTCTGAAGCTAAAAGAGATGAAAAGAAAGCTAAGTATATTATACAAGCTCTATACGAGTATTTTATGTCGAATCCTGATGCCTTACCTGACGATGTAAAAAGAGATATTGACAGATTTGGCAAAGAACAGGCAATCATCGACTATATAGCCGGAATGACAGACAGATATGCTATGCGAAAGTTTTATGAAATATTCTTACCTTCGCCATGGAATAAGCTTTGATTTTTGTCAAAAATGCTAAAAGGTATTTTAAAAAATTTGTCGAAATAAAATTAAATTGTCCCAAAAAACATGAAGGTGAACATAATGTGCTGGAAAGAATTGTAGAACAGATTTTAAATAAAGTGGATATTGTTGATGTTGTTTCATCTTATATCCCGTTAAAGAGAGTAGGGGTTAACTTTAGGGCACTATGCCCTTTTCACACAGAGCGGACACCATCTTTTTATGTCTCACCAGCTAAACAAATTTTTCACTGTTTTGGCTGCGGTGTTGGTGGAAATGCTATCCACTTTGTAATGCGGATGGAAAACTTAACCTTTACCGAAGCTCTTAAGGTTTTAGCAGAAAAAGCAAAAATTGATATTAATTTATCTGAATCTAAATTTGCAAAAGACAGAGCTTTAGCAAAACAGAAAGAAGAGCTAATCAATCTTCACAAAGACTGCTTTGAGTATTTCCAAGAGCAGCTTTATCTTCGCAAGAACATTGAAGCTGCGAAGTATATAATAAAAAGGAGAATTACAAAGGAAACAGCAAAGAGATTTGGACTTGGCTATTGTCCTGAAAAAAATGACTTGTACGAAAGGCTTTCTCAAAAGTATCCTAAAGAAATTATTGATTTGAGTGGAATTTTTCTTGAGCGAAATGGAAAAAATTATTGTAGATTTGCAGGAAGGCTTATTTTTCCTATATTCGATACAATGAACAGGGTAATTGCATTTGGTGGGCGAATAATTACTGACACTTCTGCTCCAAAATATATGAATTCACCTGATACTTTGATATTCTCGAAGTCAAGGATTCTGTATGGTCTTAACATTGCAAAACAGAGCAAGGAAAACGAGTTTATAGTTGTTGAAGGATACATGGATGTTATTGCTTTGCACCAAGAGGGAATTGACAATGTAGTTGGAGTTTTGGGCACAGCACTTACTCAGGACCATAGCTTCCTTTTGCGAAGATATAAAAATGAAGTTGTACTTTGTTTAGACAGTGATGAGGCAGGCAAGAGAGCGGCAATAAGAAGTGCAGATATATTGTATCAAAACGGGCTCATGGTAAGAGTTATGGAATTAGAGGGTGCAAAGGACCCGGATGAGTATATTAAGAAATTTGGAAAAGATGCTTTTTTATTAAAAAAGCAAAATAGTATGTTTGTTATAGATTATAAAATAAAAGAACTAAAAAACCAATATGATTTGAGCAAGTCAGACCAGAAATTTAGGTTTGTACGAGAATATTTTGAGAAGATTTTGACCCCGATTTCAAATGAAGTTGAAAGACAAGAGTATATAAAGAAGTTATCAGATCTTACTGGAATAGATGAAAATGTAATAGCAAGAGAGTTTTCAAAAAAAGCTCAAAAAGAAGTTAGGCGAATAGAAAATATAAATTATTTTAAACAAGTACAGAAAAAATTAGTTTTAACTGATATTGAAAGATTGAAGAAAAACGAAATCTATCTTTTATCACTTTATACCCAGTGGGCACCAAAGTCAGAAGAGATAAAAAGTCTTCTTACAGAAAATGATTTTTACACTGAAGATATTAAAATTCTTTTCAGCAGCATAAAAAATCTACTTGATGAGGGGATGGAGTTGAGCTACTCTATGCTTTTGAGTTTTATAACTGATGAGAGTATTCTGTCTGAGCTTACAAGCTTTTCATCCAAAGGTTTTGAAGATTGTGATACTGCGAAAAAAGCTATAGAAGAGCTGAAGCTGAATATCAAGACGTTAGAATTAAAACTTGAACTTGAAGAAGCACAAAGACAAAATGATGCTGTTAAAATCACCCAGATACTAAATGAACTGAAAAAACTAAAAGCGGGAAGGGAGGGAGAGAGCAGATGACAGAACAAAACCTTGGACAAAATAATGAAAGCATCCTAAATCAAAATGGTGCTGAAGAAGTAAAAAACCAAGAGCAGCCGCAGCAGCAAGAAGAAAAAGAGAAGGTTGAACAAAAAGAACAAACTGCAAAATCTTCAAAGAAGAATACCGATGAGAAAAATAAAGCAACAGATGAGAGGAAAAATCTCATAAGAGAGAAGGTTCGTGAGCTCATTTCACTTGGGCAGAGCAAGGGATTTTTGACATATTCAGAGATTCAAGAGATACTTGACAAGGTAGAGCTTGATGCAAACCAGATTGAAAATATATATGATACTCTTGAAAGTATGGGAATTGACGTCGTTGATGATAGGATTTCTGAAGAAGAACTTTTGAAAGATGATTTGGAAAACTTGCCAGAAGGTATTGCTATAGATGACCCTGTAAGAATGTATCTCAAAGAGATTGGCAAAATTCCTCTTTTGACTCCTGAAGAGGAGATTGAACTTGCAAAGAGGATTGAACAGGGGGATGAAGAGGCTAAAAAGAGGCTTGCTGAGGCAAACTTGAGGCTTGTTGTTAGCATTGCAAAAAGGTATGTGGGAAGAGGAATGCTCTTTTTGGACCTTATCCAGGAAGGTAATCTTGGTCTTTTGAAGGCTGTTGAAAAGTTTGACTACCGAAAAGGATATAAATTTTCCACATATGCAACCTGGTGGATTCGCCAGGCAATCACAAGGGCAATTGCCGACCAGGCAAGAACTATAAGAATTCCTGTTCATATGGTTGAGACAATAAATAAGTTAGTTAGGGTATCACGCCAGCTTTTGCAAGAAAAAGGAAGAGAGCCAACACCTGAAGAGATTGCAAAAGAGATGAACATGCCAGTTGAAAAGGTGCGGGAGATTTTGAAGATTGCTCAGGAGCCTGTATCGTTGGAGACGCCAATCGGTGAGGAAGAAGACAGCCACTTGGGTGACTTTATCCCTGATGATGATGCTCTTGCACCATCTGAGGCTGCTGCCCATTCGATGTTGAAAGAACAGCTGATGGAAGTTTTGGACTCACTCAACGAGCGGGAAAAAAAGGTCTTAAAGCTCAGATTTGGCCTTGAAGATGGAAGAGCACGCACTTTAGAAGAGGTTGGCAGGGAATTCAATGTGACACGTGAAAGAATTCGTCAAATTGAGGCAAAGGCTTTGAGAAAACTCAGACATCCGAGCAGGAGTAAGAAACTTAAGGATTTTTTGGAGTAGTAATAAAAAGCAGGGACTACCTTTGAGCAGATAGTCCCTGCTTTTGTTACAGAGTTCATCGATTTTACACTTTATTTATATAATACTGCATCAACAACGACAGGAAAGGCTTGAAGATTTCTATAGTGTTTATTTATATAAAATTCAATTTTTAGTGTATTTCCTCCTACAACTTCTAATGATACATTTTTAGGTTTTTCACCCTTCGCAATTGGGCTTTCATATTTCTTTTCACCATCTAAATAGATTCTGAAGACACCACTTGCCCCGACATCTGTCTCATCGTCAAGCCCAAGAGTTAGATTTAACTTTTTATAATCTCCATTGAGTTTATATTGAACAAAAGTATATCTATTACTATCATTTTCATTCCGCCAATTTTCGTTATATGCTCGCCACACAATATTTTTGCCCTTTGTTGCGCCTAATATTGTGACCTCATTTGAATTAGAAACTGGATTAAAGTGTATTGAATAATAGTCGCTTAATGGCAAATCAGTCAAAAAGATGCCTCCATTTGGTGTTAGATTGGGTCCAATAACCAATGCTTTTTTGTTGTTATCAATTTTCCAAGGTGCAATATTTTTATTGTAGAAACAGTAAAGAATAGAGTCAAGATGAACAAATCTCATTCCTTTGTAGTTTATAAATGGAACTTTGTATTTGAGTGTTACTCCATTTAGGATAATATCTCTTTGATACTCATAAACTGGGCTTGTTGCTACCTTTTTGCTAAGTTCATTTACCTTTGCTTGAAGATTAGCATTTTCTTTTTTTAGCTTGTCATATTGAGTTTTTAGAGAATTATAATCTTTCAAAAGTTTTTCGTACATGGTCTTATAATTTGTCGGAGATGACGCAACTGCAACAAAACAAAAGATAACAGCAAATATGGTTATAAATACTGAGATGTGCTTTTTCATTTCCTCAACCTCCCTAGAAAAGATTTTGTTCCTGCTATTTAATATACAAAACGAAAAACTTAATGTCAACCATATTTTGAGATAAATAAGCTCTTGCATTTATATACGAGAAAAATTATAATTAAATCAAGATTACACCTTAAAAGTATATAATTTGTCGAATAATGTCGAATTGTGTCGAGTTATATTAAAGAGTGATGATGGGAGGGAAAAAAGTTGCTTTACTGTCCCAGGTGTGGTGCTACAATTGATAATGGGCAGAAAGTATGTAGTCAGTGTGGAGAGAGCTTGGAGACAAAGACTTTGAGTAATTTGCAAAGACCTAAGAGAGAGTTCTTCTTAGAGAAATACTTTGATGACCAAACAAAAGAATTTAGAGTTCCAGGCATAAAATTTAAATTTGACAGAAAACTTTTGCCTTGGCTTTACGGAATTATAGGTTTCCTGGTGTTCTTAATATTGTTTGTAGCGATTGGAAAGTCAATATATTCTCCCCAAAGGGTTGTGAATGAATTCAAGGAAGCTGTTAAAAATAAAAACACAAAAATGCTTTCCCAAATACTTGTTCATGAAACAGGTGAACAAATTTCACAAGATGATCTAAAAGCTTTCTTAGAGTTGTGTCAGACAAAGCCTGAACACATAAACGGTGTTTTCAAAGCGTTAGATGAAGCAATTCAATCAATTTCAAATTCATCCTCAGATAAAAAGAATAGATCTCTAACTGATATTTTATCTGATCTTTTCTCAACTCAAGATTATTCAAATGATTTTCTCTTAAAACCTACAGGCAAAGGCTTGATCTTCTTCACGAAATATAAGATTGCAGCAAAAAATTACTTTTTAAAAGTGAAGTGTGATACAAAGGACGCAAAAATATACTTGAATGGTAAAAACATTGCTTCAGTTTCAGATCCATCTCAGGAAATTTCAATAGGTCCATTGATTGCTGGGATATACAAGGTTAAAGCAGAATACAAAGGTCCGTATTGTACATTAGAAAAGGTTGATGAAGAAGAAATTTACAGTACAGATTTTAGTAACTATAACCAATACACAGCTGAACTATATCTTTATCCGCGCTATGTAGAGGTAAACTCAGATTTTGAAGATGCAGAGATAGTTTTGAACGGTAAGCCAACTGGTGTTTTGGTAAAAGATGCGTCTGAATTTGGACCTGTAAGTGACGGAAGTGAGTTTAGTGCAAAAATAAAACTTCCATGGGGTGAAGTGAGAACAACTTCTGTAAAACTTGGCAGCTGGTCAAATAGCATTACAATTCCAAATACACTTTCAAACGATGATACTAATAATTCGACATTCGAAAAGGTTGCTTCTGTTATAAATGATTTTGAAAAGTCTTACAGAACTGCTATGACATCTCAGGATCCGAATAAGTTTTTGCACATTTCTGATGAGTTAAAACAAGTTTTTACAAGCAGAATTCAAGATTTAAAAGCTAACAACCAAAAGTTTACAGGCAAGGTAACAAAAACTGAGTTCAACTTTGGAACATTACAATTGTTTAGAGACGAAGAAGAAAAAATAACATTAAAAATTACTGCAAAAATTTACTACAAAGATGCAGTATATTACAAGGACGATTCTCCACCACAAGATATTCCTGAAAAAGTAACTGCACAGGTTTACACGCTTGTATGGGATGAAAATGCAAAGAACTTTATTATTGTTGGAATAGAGGCTCCATGGTTTTATAATTGGCCGGAAGATGGCAAGATTAAAGAATACAAACTAGATGAAGGGAGTGTGTGATTGAAATGACAAAGTGTCCATACTGTGGTAGAGAACTTCAGGAAGGTGAGGTTTGCACTTGCCAAACAAATCAAACGATGGTGAGTCAAACAACTGGCAATCAAGTTACAAGCGGTGAAGCATTGAACGATACTCAAAATACTGCGAAAGCTAGTGAGGATGTTAAAAGCGAAAGTATTGAGCAGACTGTAAATACCGCTGAAGAAAAGAAAAAGGAATCTACTAATACTTCAACCCTAAATGATGTAATTAACTCAGCAGTTCGATATTGTTATCTTACAATAAAGTTTGCTTGGGCATTTTTGAAAAATCCATTTGTTTTTATTTCAAAGGTTATACAGAACAATGACTATAAAGCAGGCATTTTGTTTGCTATTCTCACTTTTATATTTGTTTCTATTCAAAATCTTGTTTTAGCGGGGAGAGGTTTGCAGTTTATTGAAGATTTGATTGAAATATCAGGAATTTTGTCTTCTTATTCATCGTTTAAAACATTTTTGTATAACTTTATTGCTTTGTTTCTTTTATACCTTTTGTATTGCGGTATTGTTAAATTAGCATCTATGATATTCAAAGAAGATGTGGAATTTAAGGCTATATTGGGAGGAATAGGGGTAAGTTTAATTCCTTTTGCATGGGCAGCTATTGTAAATTTAATTTTGCAGTTTATAGCTGTTTGGTTAGTTGTTTTATTATGCATGTTAGGTTTACTTATGAATGTTGTATTGAACTTTTGGTCGGTCAAAGTTTTACTGAAAGATAAAGAAACCAGGGCACTTTATATTACAGTAGGGGCGTATATTGTATGCATTATTATAGTAGCAGTAATTATGTTTGCAATGGGCAGTGGAATAGCAAATTCAGGTGGGGAAAATGTCATTAGTGTAGGGTCAGATAATATTATTGGAACATGGTCGGATAATAAAGATACCATCATATTTTATCCCAATGGTACATTTAAAGCCCATTATTATTGGATAGGTGGCGCATGGGAGATAGATGGAAATAAATTGTATCTTACAGGTACATTGACTGGAAAAGAAGGATATTATTTCAAAATTGAGGGTAAAAAATTAATATTAGAGCCCATCCCAGGTTCTGGAATGGGAAGATATGAATTTTATAGAGTTAGATAAATTTTGATTACTTTTTATTAAAATTTAGGGGTGAGTTCCAGGTATGAAAAAGATCAATACGATTACAATTTGTATATTTATTTTTTTGTTATTGTCAATCAGTGGATGTTCGGTATTAAAAACAAAAAATGAAAGTGTTAGCAAGGTTAATACTTCGGTTAAGCAAAAAACTGATCAAGGTATTATGTATTCAAACAAAAATAAACCTACTAATAAACCCACGTGGGATGTTGTACTTGAAAGAATATATCAAAATACAGAAAAGTATAAAATAGATGTGTTTATACCTAAAATCATTGGTAATGGATTGAAACAAGAAGTTTATGAGAAAATAAATTTTGTTGTTAAAAAATATGCTGAACAACAAATCGAAGATATAAAAAAAATATCTGCTGGGACAGAAGGTGACTCAGGTTTGTATCCATATACCCTTTATATCAAATATGAATGGGACAAAAGTGTTGAACCTTATATTTCTTTTTTATTTGAGGAATACTCATATACGGGTGGAGCACATGGTTTGACTCAAATCGAAGGTTTTACCTTTGATCTAAGAACAGGTGACAGTATAAAACTTGTAAACTATTTGAATAATGATCAACGAAAATTAATAAAAAATTATATAAACTTTGCAAGAGCTCTATGTAATGATTTAGAAGATCCACCATATGAAGTGTTTAATGGTCAGGACAATCAGAAAGCCTTTGATGAAGACTTGTTTGAAGATATTGTATTCAAAAATAATGGTCTTTTAGTTTGTTTTGAACCATATAAGATTGCATCATATGCAAGAGGAGTAGTAAAATTTTGGTTCGATTTGAAGGAGCTAAGGAACAAGGAAGTAAATACAGAATTTGATTTAAGTAATTATGACACAATAAAAAAGTTGTTAAGTATGAACTTAAGCGAAATAAGAAAAGAATTTGGTTTACCAGTAGAGATCTATTCCTATGAGGGAGGATTATTATATAAAACTAAAAGTGGGCTTTTATTTAGCTTTGATTTTAATTCGGTAGAGAGATTAGAAAATATGACTAAAGCATATGTTAATAGTTTTAGTTCTGGCGACAATATAAAACTTTTTGGCATTTCCTTGAAGGGTTCTCTCTCAGATTTAGATAAAAAATTAGAGAATGTAAAAGAATTAAAAAAAGTTGGTGAAGGAATTAATGAAGAGTGGGGCAGCTATTTTGTATCATATGAACTCGGTGAAGACATAGAATTATATATCGAGTCCAAGACAAGTGATAAAAACTCAGATGTGAGTTATATGTTGGTGAAGAAAAAAAGGTTGTAATATTTATTGAACATTGCTTGATATCAGATTGTGCTTAATTGTTTGCTTAAAAACCAAAACAATTTATGAAGGGAAAGTAAATGTGAGATAAAATAAAAGTAGTGGGTATTACAAATATAAGACACTTAATTTAATGTTAGAAGTGTACAATTTTTACGTAAAGAGGACATTATAAGATACCAATGCATTAAGAAAAATTACGAATTATATTACTTTCATTTCAGCAACATGCAGTAATATTGAATTGAAACCCTGAAGTATTGAAAGAGTTTAAGTCAAGCAACTGAGAATACAGATGTTCTGATATGTGACAAAATCATTTTAAAAGATAATGGATATAGAATAAATTTTCATTCTTTTGATATTCCGATGTGATTAAAAAAAAATAAATATCCATCATCAAGAGAACTTGAGAAATTTTAGCAATTAACTCAAAGATATTAAATCTAACTGTAAACTCTACGATATAACTTACATGTGGGAAGGTGCAGTAATATTGTAATATAATTGGTACCAAGTTGTTGAATAAATAATTATACCATTAATGTTACTATATGGGTGTGTAAATAATTTTGTGTATTTAAGATAAACCGTCCTTCTTGGTAAGTAATCATTCAGAATTTAATTGACAATTTTCTATTTTTTAGTATTACCATTTTAATATTTTTTATGCATAAATTTTAAACTTCATGGAGAAAATTTAATACCGGGTTATAATATTCTCTTTTTTATTTGGTTTTTCTTGACTTTGTCAGTTAAGAGGTGTTTTTGAGCTAACAAAAAATAACAAAGTCTTAATTTATGCGGGTTTCAAGAAGAGAAAAATAAAAAATTTTAAAAAATGTAGGGACAAATTTTAGCTTAATATATACTGAATTTGCTTGACTTTTTAAATATTTTGTGGTACAATATAACAAACTATCTTCAAGGAGTTGCCATATGTTTGTCAAAATTACTAATGCTGGCGGTTATCAGTATGTTAGGTTAGTCGAAAATTACCGTGAAAATGGTAAAGTAAAGCAAAGAGTACTATTTAACTTTGGTAGACTTGATATTCTCAAAGATGACCCCGCTTTTAAAAACATTGTAAAAAAACTATCTGATATTGTCGCTGAAACAACTACTGAGAATGCAAAAGCTGTTACTATTGAATCTGAAGAAGATATTTCGGATGCAGTTGTAAAAAACTGGGGATACATTGTATACAGAAAGTTATGGCAGGAGCTTGAAATTGATAAGTTTTTAAAAGGGAAAGCAGCAAAAGAGAGAAAGATAAAATTTGATGTAGACAAAGTAAGTTTTTTAATGACCATACAGAGATTGATAGAGCCAATGAGCAAACTAAGAACTTATCATCAGAGAAGCAAATATTTTGGATTTGAAGAGGATATAGATTTGAATCAATTGTACAGGTGTTTAGATTTTCTTGACAGTGTAAAAGAAGATTTAGAGACATACCTGTATCAGAGAAATAAAGACTTATTTAAGATGGTAGTTGATGTAGTGTTTTATGATGTGACGACAATATACTTTGAGAGTTGTAGAGCGGATGAACTTAAAAATTTTGGGTTTAGCAAAGACAACAAGGTAAATGAAGTGCAAGTTGTATTAGGGCTTTTGGTGGACAAAGAAGGCAGACCGATAGGGTATGAACTTTTTCCTGGTAATACGATAGATAGCAAGACGATGGTAAAGATACTGAGGAAGCTGAAGGAAAAATTTAGTATAGATAAGATAATAATAGTAGCAGACAAAGGGCTTAACAGCAGAATAAATTTAAAGATGATAAAAGAAGCTGGGTACGACTATATAGTAGCAAGCAGATTAAAGAATGCAAGTAAAGAAATTTTAGATGAAGTTTTTAATGAAGAAGGATATAAAAGACTTGATGGCAAAAGATGTTTGAATGCTGAAGAAATTTATGGTGATGAATTCAAATATAAGGTATTGGAAAGAACAAATATTGTCAAGGATGAAGAGGGTAAAGAGTTCAAAATAGAAGAGAATTTGATAATAACGTATTCAAGCAAGAGAGCCAAGAAAGACAAAGAAGACAGAGAGAGATTGGTAAGAAAAGCCAAAGAGCTTTTAGAGAACAAAGGAAGCATAACAGCCTTAGAAAAGAAAGGTGCAAGGAAATATTTGAAGAAGAAATCAAAATCAGAAGAATATGTATTGGATGAGGAAGCGATAAAACGAGATGAGAAATTTGACGGTTATTATGCAATTCAAACGAGCAAAAAGGATATGGATGTAGAAGAGGTTTTAGGAGCATATCACGATTTATGGAAGATAGAACAGTCATTCAGAGTAATGAAAAGCTGTTTAGAAGTGCGACCGATATATCACTTTACAGAAAGCAGAATAAAAGGACATTTTGTGATATGTTTTTTGGCATTTTTACTGCAAAGGACATTGGAATATATTTTGAGGAGAAAAGGTAAAGGAATAAGTAGTGAAAGGATAATGGAAGCAATATATTCAATGAACTTTTTTGAAATAGAGATAAAAGGGAAGAAATATTTGATAAAGCAAAAAATTGAGGGAGGAGCTGGAGATATACTGAATGTAATGAAGATAAAGGGTCCAAAAAACTTCATGACATATGAGGAAGGCTTAGAATTTATTGGTATTAGCAAATGATGTAGTGACAAAATTGAGGTCCATATTTTGTCAATCCCAGTCCTCCCAAGCTTTTTGAGCTTCAAACTGACAAAGTCAAGAGAATTTAATTGACAATTTTCTATTTTTTAGTATTACCATTTTAATATTTTTTATGCATAAATTTTAAACTTCATGGAGAAAATTTAATACCGGGTTATAATATTCTCTTTTTTATTTGGTTTTTTAACTGCTTCTATAGAAGCAGTTAAAAAACGCGAACTGACGATTGCTATCTACTTTATATATTCTTTCAACCGCTCAGGATACATTATTAAAAGCTGGTTCAATATTATATCCCAGTTTCTGTGTCTTTGCGTCCACTTTCTTACAACATTTTTGGTTGCAAGATAAAGCATCTTTTCTAAAGCTATATCATTTGGAAACACTGACTTTGACTTTGTAACTTTCCTAAATTGTCTATGAACACCTTCTATAATATTTGTTGTGTAGATTATTCTCCTTATTTCTGGTGGAAACTTAAAAAACGAAGTTAGTAAATCCCAATTGCTTTCCCAGCTTCTAAATGCATAAGGATATTGTTTCCCCCATTTCTCTTTTATTTGACAAAAATTCTCAAAAGCTTCTTCTTCATTAGTTGCCTGATACAGTTTTTTAAAATCCTTTGAAAACTCTTTTATGTGCTTGTATGAAACATACTTGAACGAATTAACTTGACTGATGAATAACACACCTTTGAATATCGCTTTTTGGGAACACTGCTTCTATTGCTTCTTTTAAACCTGTTAGGCTATCTGCACAAAATAGTAGTACCTCTTCTACTCCTCTTGTTTTCAAATCATTCAGAACACCCAACCAGAATTTAGAACTTTCACTTTCTCCAATCCATAGTCCCAAAACATCCTTATATCTTTCAATGTTAATACCCAAAACAACATAGGCAGCTTTATTCACAATTTTTACCCTCGTCTTTTATCTTGTAATGAATCGCGTCCCTGAAAATAAACGAATATATCTTTTCCAATGGTCTATTTTGCCATTCTCTTATTCTGCTGAATAATTTTCTCTGTAATTTTGCTAACCATTTCAGCAGGTATTTCGATACCATAAATATCTTTTATTTGCACATGAATGTCTCGAGTTGCTATTGCTCTTGAATACATGGCTATGATTTTGTCTTCAATCTCTGAAATATCTCTTTTGTATTTAGGAATTATCTTGGGTTCAAATTCATCTTCTCTATCCCTTGGAATATCAAGCTCCATTTTACCAAACTTAGTTTTGACAGTCTTTTGACTATAACCATTTCGGGAATTTGTTGTTTTTTTATTTCTGACATTATATTTTTTGTAGCCTAAACTTTCTTCAATCTCTGCTTCTTAAAAACTTTGCAGCACATCCTTAAATAGGTCTTTAAGCTTTCATAAATGTTGCTTACACTCTGGATGTTATTTTTCCTTATGAACTCAAGTAATTGCTCTTTCGTTAAAACATTTTCCATAACAAAAAACTCCCTCTTGGATATTTTTGTTTATATTCTGATTCTTACCAAGAAGGAGGTCATTATACTTTACACAAAAATATTTAAAGTCTCTAATAGAGGGCTGGGATAAAACTGCTACCCAACCCTCTTTTTGTTTGCTATATAATTTAATATTGGTATTTAATAACATCAAATAAGGTTATTAAAAATTATTGTTTTTGGACAGATCCCTTTTTTCAATTCACCCACACCACACTTCCAACTGGCACATTATTGTAAATATATTTAGCATCATACATAGGGACTCTGATGCAGCCGTGGCTAATTCTTTTTATTATGGAGTTATCAATGATTTTACCTTCCCGGTTTGTTATAACAGAATGTATCATATAATTACCACAATACACCAACCCATACATTGCTCCCGCCCTATATCGTGTATTATAAAATTTATAAACTTTGGCTTTACTTTTGAAATAACCTCTCAATGTAGGGGTATATTCAGCCCCTGCAGAGCAATCAATTGTTCTGATAAGAACATACTCATTATTTTCTTTTTTCATCAAATAAATTGATAATCTCGCCAAGTCAACCCATATAAAATAATTTGATTTTTCATTTTTTACTCGTGAATTTATAAATTTTTCAACTTCTTCTTTTGTTAGTGGGTTAAGAAAAACTTTCCTTTGCGGTAAAATGGTCAAATATCTTGATGGTACCCATAATTTAGAATTCCTATATTTTACAAGGCAAATACCATCTACTTCGCTTAATACTTCAATTATCTGATCTTTTGGGATGAGATCTTTATACGTCAGTTTTGTTTTTGCATAGGTTATATAAGGTTTTATATAGTAAAATATATTCCCGTCCTTAGGGAGGGTTTCAGCAAGATAATATTTTGTTC
Organism: Caldicellulosiruptor naganoensis; assembly: GCF_026914285.1. Classification (NCBI taxonomy): domain Bacteria; kingdom Bacillati; phylum Bacillota; order Caldicellulosiruptorales; family Caldicellulosiruptoraceae; genus Caldicellulosiruptor; species Caldicellulosiruptor naganoensis. The sequence continues at coordinate 1,961,587 of NZ_CP113864.1, read as the reverse complement.
CTTCAACAATTATATAAATTCCAAATTCATCAATACCAAATTGATTTGATGTAAACTTCAATTTGCTTTGAGTTTTTAATGGAAGGCTTTTTAGCATTTTTAAAAATCTAAGGTTGTCAATTCTGAAGAATTTGTTGTCTACTTTAAATTCGTCAAAAGATAAGTTTTCGTTTTTTGATATTCTATTAATTATTTCATTTACCTCTGTGCTTGAGAGTCTTTTGTTTGGATAGATATAAAAGCGTTGGTCGTAGGGATTAATTTCAGGTGTTAATAATCCCAAGTCTAATAAACGAAGAATAGATTCTTGAAAACTTACAGGGGTAGAAAATATATCGGCAACAATGTATTTAAATCTTTCGTGATTAACAGGAAAGTCTCTTTTTAATGACATAATGTAATCTTCAATGTATTTGTTCCATCGAGGATCTGATTCTACATTTACATTGTATTCTTTTCCTAAAAATGAAGTTTTGAAATTCTGAATTTTAGCTATCTTAAGGACTTTGTCTTCTAAAAAATAACAGTAAACTTGATCATTAACAGTATAAAGTTGGTTTAACACAATATTCTCAATGTCTTGATACGTATTTTGGTATATACTTTGATATACTTTATTGAAAATTGTTGGAGGAAGATTATTTGATTTATTAATAATCGGAAATACTTTTTTTATGTAATCTACTCTTGACTTTGTCAGTTTGAAGCTCAAAAAGCTTGGGAGGACTGGGATTGACAAAATATGGACCTCAATTTTGTCACTACATCATTTGCTAATACCAATAAATTCTAAGCCTTCCTCATATGTCATGAAGTTTTTTGGACCCTTTATCTTCATTACATTCAGTATATCTCCAGCTCCTCCCTCAATTTTTTGCTTTATCAAATATTTCTTCCCTTTTATCTCTATTTCAAAAAAGTTCATTGAATATATTGCTTCCATTATCCTTTCACTACTTATTCCTTTACCTTTTCTCCTCAAAATATATTCCAATGTCCTTTGCAGTAAAAATGCCAAAAAACATATCACAAAATGTCCTTTTATTCTGCTTTCTGTAAAGTGATATATCGGTCGCACTTCTAAACAGCTTTTCATTACTCTGAATGACTGTTCTATCTTCCATAAATCGTGATATGCTCCTAAAACCTCTTCTACATCCATATCCTTTTTGCTCGTTTGAATTGCATAATAACCGTCAAATTTCTCATCTCGTTTTATCGCTTCCTCATCCAATACATATTCTTCTGATTTTGATTTCTTCTTCAAATATTTCCTTGCACCTTTCTTTTCTAAGGCTGTTATGCTTCCTTTGTTCTCTAAAAGCTCTTTGGCTTTTCTTACCAATCTCTCTCTGTCTTCTTTGTCTTTCTTGGCTCTCTTGCTTGAATACGTTATTATCAAATTCTCTTCTATTTTGAACTCTTTACCCTCTTCATCCTTGACAATATTTGTTCTTTCCAATACCTTATATTTGAATTCATCACCATAAATTTCTTCAGCATTCAAACATCTTTTGCCATCAAGTCTTTTATATCCTTCTTCATTAAAAACTTCATCTAAAATTTCTTTACTTGCATTCTTTAATCTGCTTGCTACTATATAGTCGTACCCAGCTTCTTTTATCATCTTTAAATTTATTCTGCTGTTAAGCCCTTTGTCTGCTACTATTATTATCTTATCTATACTAAATTTTTCCTTCAGCTTCCTCAGTATCTTTACCATCGTCTTGCTATCTATCGTATTACCAGGAAAAAGTTCATACCCTATCGGTCTGCCTTCTTTGTCCACCAAAAGCCCTAATACAACTTGCACTTCATTTACCTTGTTGTCTTTGCTAAACCCAAAATTTTTAAGTTCATCCGCTCTACAACTCTCAAAGTATATTGTCGTCACATCATAAAACACTACATCAACTACCATCTTAAATAAGTCTTTATTTCTCTGATACAGGTATGTCTCTAAATCTTCTTTTACACTGTCAAGAAAATCTAAACACCTGTACAATTGATTCAAATCTATATCCTCTTCAAATCCAAAATATTTGCTTCTCTGATGATAAGTTCTTAGTTTGCTCATTGGCTCTATCAATCTCTGTATGGTCATTAAAAAACTTACTTTGTCTACATCAAATTTTATCTTTCTCTCTTTTGCTGCTTTCCCTTTTAAAAACTTATCAATTTCAAGCTCCTGCCATAACTTTCTGTATACAATGTATCCCCAGTTTTTTACAACTGCATCCGAAATATCTTCTTCAGATTCAATAGTAACAGCTTTTGCATTCTCAGTAGTTGTTTCAGCGACAATATCAGATAGTTTTTTTACAATGTTTTTAAAAGCGGGGTCATCTTTGAGAATATCAAGTCTACCAAAGTTAAATAGTACTCTTTGCTTTACTTTACCATTTTCACGGTAATTTTCGACTAACCTAACATACTGATAACCGCCAGCATTAGTAATTTTGACAAACATATGGCAACTCCTTGAAGATAGTTTGTTATATTGTACCACAAAATATTTAAAAAGTCAAGCAAATTCAGTATATATTAAGCTAAAATTTGTCCCTACATTTTTTAAAATTTTTTATTTTTCTCTTCTTGAAACCCGCATAAATTAAGACTTTGTTATTTTTTGTTAGCTCAAAAACACCTCTTAACTGACAAAGTCAAGAAAAAATAACAGTAAACTTGATCATTAACAGTATAAAGTTGGTTTAACACAATATTCTCAATGTCTTGATACGTATTTTGGTATATACTTTGATATACTTTATTGAAAATTGTTGGAGGAAGATTATTTGATTTATTAATAATCGGAAATACTTTTTTTATGTAATCTACTGATAATGATTTTGTATTTTCCTTGAGCACAACCTTGTACTTTTGTCGATTTTTATTTAAAAAATCTCTTACCAATTTTACATAGTCATCTTGTGATCGTGCTTTGGTGTATGGATTCCACACAAGAACATATTTTTTATGACCATCTTTATATATTTTTTCTATTACCACGAAGTTATAATACAAAAGTGCTATTTCGGTCGGAATGTTCTTTGTTACAAATCCTTTTCCTGTTTGTTTGTGATAGTCCCAACAAGATAATATGTTGGTTTGAACTGGCAATAATCTTTGTTTTAAAGACTCTAAATTTTGTATTGTATGCCACAGAATATATGAAGCTTGAGCTTTTGTGATAATAGATTTTTTGTTCAAGTTTGCAGGAAGAACTTTTAATAATTTTGCTTTGCTCCAGGGATCTTGTGAGTGGTTAATTATCTTGAGAGCTACAAAAACCTTTTGAACAAATTCTTCTGCAGTCACATATTTTACTTTTGGTACAGCACCCTGTGAAATAGTTGAGTTAAATATTGTAAATAAACAGCAGAGCATGAGAACAATTAATTTTGAGTAAGTGTTTTTGCTAAAGTTTAATAGATTTTCTTTCATCTTCGGTATTACGTACCCCTTTCTTTAAAGTCTTAGTAAATTATTCAGAAGAGTTTTTTATAATAAATAATATCTGACAATATGGAAAATTGCAATATATTACCAATATGTGAAGCTAATATAATAAGATTGGTTCCAATCTTTTAGCCATATAAACTTTCCAATTGCCTTGACTTTAAAAAGCAGATTATTTTAAAATTAATAAAGCTCCCTACTAAACTTTCAAAGGAGGCTCTTAAAACACCAAAATGCTAACCCAAAGAGATGACATCAGAAACATCGCTATAATTGCCCATGTTGACCATGGTAAAACAACCTTAGTTGACGCAATGTTAAAACAAAGTGGAATATTCCGTGAAAATCAGGTAGTTGAAGAAAGAGTTTTAGATTCAAACCAGCTTGAAAGAGAAAAAGGAATTACCATAATGGCAAAAAACACAGCCATTATGTACAAAGGAATAAAGATAAACATCATAGACACACCAGGCCATGCAGACTTTGGAAGTGAAGTTGAAAGAGCGCTTGTTATGGCAGATGGTGTGCTTCTGGTTGTAGATGCCTATGAAGGTCCAATGCCCCAGACAAAGTTTGTTTTAAGAAAAGCCCTACAGCTTAAACTCAAGCCAATTGTTGTTATAAATAAAATTGACAGGCCATTTGCAAGGCCTTATGAGGTTTTGGATAAGGTGTTAGATCTTTTTATTGAGCTTGGAGCAGATGAAGACCAGCTTGACTTTCCATATGTTTTTGCATCAGCAAAAGAAGGCATTGCAAAGTTTGATTTAGAAGATGAAAGTCACAATTTAGAACCACTGTTTGAGATGATTATAAACAATATTCCTGCACCAACAGGTGAAATTGATGCACCTTTCCAGATGATTGTAACTTCAATTGACTATGACAATTACCTTGGAAGAATTGCAATTGGCAAGGTTGTGAGAGGAAGTGTAAAACTCAATCAGCAGGTTGCAGTTTGCACAAGACAAGATGGAGTTTTGCAAAAGACAAGGGTTACAAAACTGTATCAGTTTGAAGGTTTAAAAAGGGTAGAATGTAGCGAAGCAAAGCTTGGTGATATTGTTGCAATTGCCGGAATAGATGGTATCAACATTGGTCAGACTGTGGCAGATGCAGAAAATCCAGAGGCGTTGGAGTTTATCAAGATTGATGAGCCAACAATCTCTATGATATTTTCAACAAATGATTCACCTTTTGCAGGAAAAGAAGGTGAGTATGTAACTTCAAGGCACTTACGAGAGCGCCTTTTTAAGGAACTTGAGAGAAATGTAGGATTGAAAGTTGAGGAGACCGATTCACCCGATTCATTTAAGGTGTCAGGAAGAGGAGAGCTTCATTTGGCAATATTGATCGAAACTATGCGCAGAGAGGGTTATGAGTTTCAGGTTTCAAAGCCACAGGTTATAACAAAAATTATAAATGGTGAACTTTATGAGCCGTATGAATATTTGATAATTGATGTTCCAGAAGAGTTTATGGGCACTGTCATGGAAAAATTGGGTCCGCGAAGAGCACAGCTTCAGAATATGACCATCTTAAACGATGGTTTTATGCGACTTGAGTTTATAATACCAGCACGAGGTCTTATAGGTTTTAGGTCTGAGTTTTTGACAGATACCAAAGGAAATGGTATTATGAACCATGTGTTTTATGATTATATGCCATATGCTGGTGATATTCCAGAAAGAAACAAAGGAGCACTAATAGCTTTTGAAACAGGTGAAGCTGTCACATATGGACTTTACAATGCTCAAGAAAGAGGAAGACTTTTTATTGAACCGGGCACACAAGTGTATGAAGGTATGATTGTTGGAGAAAGCTCAAGACCTGAGGATATTGTTGTAAATGTGTGCAAGAAAAAACATCTTACTAATATGCGCTCAGCAACTGCTGATGAGGCTTTGAGACTAACCCCGCCTGTAAAGCTTTCATTAGAAGAGTGTATTGAGTTTTTAGCAGAGGATGAGCTTTTGGAGGTCACTCCAAAGAGCCTAAGGCTCAGAAAAAAGATTTTGAACCATGAGATGAGAAAGAAGATGGAGGCAAGAGCTAAAAAAGAGGAAAAAGAGCCTGTATTTTAGGCTCTTTTTTATTGCCGTCTGAAGATATGATATAATATGAGCATCAGTGCTGATATGCTTTTATAATTTATAAAATGGGGTATTTGAAAAAATGAAAGTTAAGAATAAAAATGTAAGGGTTTATATTTTCATAATCAGTATAATTACAATGAGTGTCCTGCTACTTGCAATCTTATTAAAGCTTCAAAAACCCAAAACTAAAGAAGTTTACGTTGAAATTCCGCAAAACACCTCTGTAAAAAATGTTGCTATGATTCTAAAGGAGAAAGGGATAATAAAAAACCCTTATCTTTTCATGCTATATGTAAAAATTAACAATTACAAGATAGCAGCAGGAAGTTACAAGTTCTCTTCATCTATGAGCTATAAAGAGCTTTGTGAGGCTTTGCAAAAGGGTATTGTGTTCAAAAAGACAATAAGGTTTACTATTCCAGAAGGTTTTACTTGCGTCCAGATAGCAAAAAGACTGAGCAGTTTGGGAATTGTTGATGAGAAGAAGTTTTTGGATGAGATTAATAACTACAACTTTGATTTTCAGTTTAAATATCCTTCAAAAAATGTAAAATACAAGCTTGAGGGGTTTTTGTATCCTGATACATATGAAATATATATTGGTGAATCTGAAAAGGATATAATTAAAAGGATGTTAAATAGATTTTTAGAGGTTTACAATAGCATAAAACATAAAAAGACAACCCAGCTTGATGATATTCAAACAGTAATCCTTGCCTCAATTGTTGAAAAAGAGGCTAAAAAAGATTTTGAGCGTCCTATTATTGCAGGTGTGTTTTTGAACAGGTTAAGCCAAGGGATAAAGTTAGAAAGCTGTGCGACAGTTGAGTATATTCTACCATTTCACAAAGAAGTTTTGTCATATGAGGATGTTAAAATTAGATCGCCATATAATACATACCTTTACAAAGGGCTTCCACCTTCTGCGGTATGCAATCCAGGGAAGGAGAGTTTGCTTGCTGCATTGAATCCTCAAAAGACAGATTACTTATTTTTTGTTGCCAAAAAAGATGGAAGCCATATATTTTCAAGGACCTATGAAGAACATTTGAAAGCACAAAAACAACTAAAAGAAGGGAAAAAATAAGACCATGGATATATCCCAGGATATTTTAAATCAGTTTATAAGGTCAAAACTTACAAATATTGACAAGAAACTTCTAAAAATTGAAGAATATGCCAAAAAGAATAATATCCCAATTGTTTCAAGAGAGGTTTCAAGGCTTCTTACAATCCTAACAATGTTGAGAAAACCAAAAAGAGTACTAGAGATTGGGACAGCTATTGGTTATTCAACACTTTCAATGCATATTGGCTTTCCTGAAGCTAAGATAATTTCCATTGAGAAGGACTTTGACATGGTTATGCAAGCAAAAAAGAATGTAAAAGAATTTAATGCAGAAGATAAAATAACTATCATTGGTGGCGAGGCAGAAGAGGTTTTGCAGGCGATAGATGGGGAGTTTGACATGATATTTTTTGATGCTGCCAAAGCCCAGTACATTGACTATTTTAATCTTACGAAAGATAAGATGTCAAAAGAGTGTTTACTTGTTTGTGACAATGTACTTTTCAAAGGTATGGTTGTTGGAAGAAGGTATTTAGTTCGAAGAATGATTACAATTGCTAAAAGAATGAACAAGTTTATAAAGATGATTGAAGATGACCCAGAGTTTGTAATGACACTTTTGCCAATTAGCGATGGAGTTTTAATTGCTATCAAAAAGTAGTGGAGGTTTTAAAAATGAAAACAAAAAGACCTGAGCTTGTTGCACCGGCAGGAGACTTAGAAAAACTAAAAGTTGCGGTAGTGTATGGTGCTGATAGCGTCTATATAGGCGGCAAAGAATTTGGACTGAGAAAATACGCTGGAAATTTTGACTTCGATAGTATGAAGGAAGGTATAGAGTTTGCACACAGGTATGGTAAAAAGGTATATCTCACAGCAAATATATTCGCAAGAAATGAGGATATAAAAAAGGTAGATGAGTTTTTTGATAGCATAAAGGATTTAGGTTTTGATGGAATAATAGTTTCAGATTTAGGTATCTTCAAAAAAGCAAAAAGACTTGGAATTCCTATTCACATAAGCACTCAGGCAAACACTACCAATTTTGAAAGTGCACGGTTTTGGCATGAACTTGGTGCAAAGAGGATAGTGTTGGCAAGAGAGCTTTCTTTAGAAGAGATAAAAGAGATTCGCCAAAATGTACCCCAAGATCTTGAGCTTGAAGCTTTTGTCCATGGGGCTGTGTGCATTTCATACTCGGGAAGGTGTTTTCTGAGCGCATATATGACATACAGAGATGCAAACAGGGGTGAGTGTGCACATCCTTGCAGATACAAATACTATATCATGGAAGAAAAAAGGCCCGGTCAGTATTTTGAGGTATTTGAAGATGTTGATGGAACGTATATCTTCAACTCAAAAGACCTTTGCATGGTTGAGCATATTGACAAGTTAGTAGAAGCAGGAATTGATGCCTTCAAGATAGAAGGAAGGATGAAGAGCAGCTTCTATGTTGGAACTGTTGTAAGTGTGTACAGAAAGGCAATTGACAGATACTTACAAGACCCAGAACACTTTGAAGCTGACCCTCAGTGGCTTGAGGAGATAGCAAAGTGCTCGCACAGAAGCTATACAACAAACTTCTACTTTGGAAAACCAACACACAATGATTATAAATTTGACTCAAGCAAATACATTCGTGAATATGAATTTATTGGCATTGTAAAAGAGATTTTAGAAGATGGCTGGGCAGTGGTTGAACAGCGCAATAGGTTTTTTAAAGGGGATGTAGCTGAGGTGATGCTGCCAGATGGGACATATTTTGTACAGAAACTTGATAACATTTTCGACTTGGAAGGCAACCCTTTAGATGTTGTACCACACGCTCAGCAGCTTACTAAAATAAAATTTGACAGACCGGTTGTTGAATTTGCAATGCTTAGAAAAAAAGTAGAATAATAAAAATTTTTGATGGACATGCAACAAAACGGGGGAATGATCATATAATTGTATGCGACCAAAAGGCTACTGATTAGGAGTTCATGTGCAAGATGTTTTATATTGAAAACGCAAACTCGTTCCCCCATCCTCTTACTGATGAGGAAGAGGAAATGTATTTAGAAAAGATGTGGCAAGGCTGTGTTGAAGCAAGGAACATTCTAATTGAAAAGAATCTGCGCCTTGTTGCTCATATTGCTAAAAAGTATACCTTGTCTTTTCCAAATTTGACAGATGATATTATTTCTGTGGGGACTATTGGCCTTATTAAAGCTATTGAGACGTATTCTCAAGACAAGAATACAAAACTTTCAACATATGCAGCAAAGTGTATTGAAAATGAGATATTGATGTATCTTCGCCAAAACAAAAAGTTTTTATCTCAGGTTTCGCTTGAAAATCCAATTGGCAGTGACAAAGATGGGAATGAAATTCTGCTTATAGATGTTTTGCAAAGTGACCAAGATGATATAGATGATCAAGTAGATATAAAGATATAGATAAAAAATTTATTGAGGAAGCTTGACAAGATTTTAAAAGGGAGGGAAAAACGCATAATTGAGCTTCGGTACGGGCTTAAAAATGGCAGAGAAAGAACTTAGATGGAGGTTGCAAATTTATTGGGAATATCCCGTTCATATGTGTCACGGATTGAGAAAAAAGCTTTGAAAAAGTTGTATAATGAATTACAAAAGAGCTGTAATGAAAGCTATTAAAATGGTCGGGATGACAGGACTTGAACCTGCGACCTCCTGGTCCCGAACCAGGCGCTCTAGCCAAACTGAGCTACATCCCGACCTTTCGGTTTGTTCATTTTTGAATTCTTGTTTGCAAATCTCTACTTTACATTATATAATAATTTTCAAAAAAATCAATTGCAGAAGGAGTAATCAATTTGAAGTTAATCAGAAAAAGGTTTTACCCCGAAGAAGAAATAGATATCTCATCTGATGAAATAGTTTACATGAACGATGAAGTCCTTATAACAAAGTGGCTTCCTATTAAAAAAAGAGAAGATATCAAATGGGGTGCTTCTTGTGTGTATCTTAAGAAAGGGGTTAAAATTAGCAAGGTTTTTGATTATAATGATAGATTGCTATATACTTATTGTGATATTATAGATACGCATATTGAGAGTGATAAGATTGTCACAGAGGATTTGCTGGTTGATGTTATAGTTTTTCCAGATAAAAGCTATAGGATTGTTGACATTGATGAACTTGTTTCTCTGAGAAGAGAAAACAAGATTTCAGAAGAAATTGTTCTTATGGCATTGGAGAGATTAAACCTTCTACTTAACGATCTTTACAATGGCTTTAAGCTGGACAAGGTTGAAGAGTATCTTAAAAAAGGAGTGAATTTAAATAACGATGATAATAATTGGCGAAAAGATAAACTCAACAGTCAAGAATGTTGCTGATGCAATAAAAGAGGGCAATTTTGAATACATTGTAGAGCTTGCAAAAAAACAGTATTTGGCAGGAGCTCATTATATAGATGTAAATGCAGGCGCTTTTGTGGATGAAGAGACTGAAATTTTAAAAAAAATGGTTGAAAGTATTCAAAAAGAGGTAAGTGTCCCGCTTTCAATTGACAGTCCAAGACCAGAGGTCATTGGAGAGGTTATGAAAATTTATAAAGGAGAAAGAGCCATTTTTAACTCTGTAATATACGAAGAGGAGATCTTGTCAAGAGCACTCCCTATTATCAAAGAGTACAACATGAAAGTGGTTGCTCTTTTGATGGACGATGTTGGTATACCTGATGAGCCTGAAAAAAGAGTTGAGATTGCAAAAAGGCTTGTTGACAGGTTAACAAGTAATGGCATTCTTGAAGAAGACATATTCTTAGATCCAATGCTCCAGCCAGTGTCTGTTGACCAAAGATATGTTGATGTTGCGCTTGAGACAATAAAACTCATTAGAAAAGAATTTGAAAATGTAAATATCATCTGCGGTCTTTCAAATGTGTCATTTGGACTTCCAAAAAGAAGATGGTTAAATAGAGCATTTTTGCCCATTGCCATTTATTTTGGGTTAAATAGCTGTATCGCTGACCCATTAGATGATGTTTTGATGAAACTGATTTACGCTGCAGAGGCTCTTTCAGGTCAAGATGAGTTTTGTATGGAATATATTACAAAGGCAAGGGAAGGATTTTTAGATTAATATTTTTAGTCTGAAAAGGTGAAGGCATGTTAAAAATTTCTAATATACAGCAAAAAAGCTTGGCGGAAAAGTGTGGATTTAAACCAGGGGATATAGTTTTAAAAATAAATAATTGGGAGATAAATGATATAATTGACTACTTGTACTATTCTAAGGAAGAGAAACTTATAATTGAATATTTGAGAGATGGTAAACTTTATAAAATTGGGCTTATAAACAAGAAATTAAAACCACTTGGGATGGAATTTGAATACAAGCAAATTAAAAGGTGTGTGAACAAATGTATATTTTGCTTTATTGACCAGCTCCCAAAAGGTATGAGAAAGACTCTTTATATAAAAGATGATGATACTGCACTTTCAATTTTAAGTGGTAATTACATTACACTTACAAACTTGACAGAAAAGGACTTTGAAAGAATAGTTAAATTCCATTTAAGTCCTCTTAAAATCTCTGTTCATACAACAAACCCAACCTTAAGGAAATTTATACTAAAAAATCCTAAGGCTGCATTGATTTTGGACCAGCTCGAGTATTTAGCAAAGAATCATATAGAGTTTGATGTTCAAATTGTTCTTATGAAAGGAATAAATGACGGCTTTGAGCTTGACAGAACAATTTCTGATTTGTCAAAATTTTATCCTAATATTCGCTCTATAGCAGTTGTACCAGTTGGGCTTACAAAATACCGTGAGGGATTATTTCCTTTGGAGCCTTTTTCTAAAGACGATGCAAAGAAGGTCTTAAATCAAATATCAGGATGGCAAAAAAAATTTGAAAAAGAGTATGGTACAAAGCTTGTATTTGCGGCTGATGAGTTTTATATCAAGGCTCAAGAGGACATACCAGATTATGAGTTTTACGAGGATTTTAGGCAAATAGAAAATGGGGTGGGTTTGCTTGCCCTGTTTAGAAGACAATTTTTAGGAGCTTTAAAGAGACTAAAGCCAGATTATCATCTTAAAAAGCATGTAACACTTATAACAGGTATTTCAGCATATGATTTTCTGAAAGGTTTAATAAAAGTATTTAACAGAAAATTTCCAAATGTGAAAGTTGATATTGTAAAAATTGTGAACAATTTCTTTGGGCATACTATTACAGTTGCAGGACTTCTCACTGGCAAAGACATAATTGATCAGCTACAAAATGTTAATATTGGTGAATATATATTGATTCCTTCCTGTGCTCTTAACCACGAAAATAAGTTTTTAGATGATATTCATATAGATGAGTTAAAAAAGAGATTTAAATGTCCAGTTTATCCTGTAGAAAATCATGGCAGAAAACTACTCTATTATTTACTGAAAGGTGGTGAAAAGGATTGAAGCCAACTGTTGCGATTGTGGGAAGACCAAATGTAGGGAAATCTACGCTTTTCAATAGGCTAATTGGTGAGAGGCGTGCAATTGTCGATGACACGCCGGGTATTACACGCGACAGGATTATGGGCGAGACAGAGTGGAGAGGGATTACCTTTAATGTAATAGACACAGGCGGTATTGAACCTTATTCTGAAGATATTATTCTAAAACAGATGAGACGCCAAGCACAGTTTGCTATTGACATGTCTGATGTAATAATCTTTATGGTAGATGGCAAAACTGGGCTTACTGATGCAGACAGAGAAGTTGCAAATATGTTAAGAGCTTCGAAAAAACCTATTGTACTTGCAGTAAATAAAGTTGACAATATATCAGAGCAGTCTGTAATTTATGAGTTTTATAGCTTAGGACTTTCTGACCCAATTGCGATGTCAGCAGAACACGGGACAGGTGTTGGAGATGTTTTAGATGCAGTTGTTAGTCATTTTGGTAAAGTGGGAATAAATGAAATAGAAGAAGATTCAATAAAGGTTGCTATAATAGGAAAGCCAAATACAGGAAAATCATCTCTTGTAAACTATATTCTTGGAGAGGAGAGGGTTATTGTAAGCGATATTCCAGGTACAACGCGAGATGCAATAGACTCATATGTTGAGTTTGAAGGTATTCCTCTAACTTTGATTGACACAGCAGGTCTTAGGCGAAAGAGCAAAATTTATGACAATATTGAGCGCTACAGTATGCTCAGGACTCTTTCTGCAATAGAAAGAAGTGACATTTGTATTATACTTATTGATGGGACAGAGCCGGTGTCTGAACAGGATGCAAAGATAGCTGGGTATGCTTATGAGGCAGGGAAAGGATGCATTATTGCTGTAAACAAGTGGGATGCAGTTGAGAAGGATGAAAAGACGGCAGATGAATACAAAAAGCAAATAGAAGAAAAGCTCAGTTTTCTCAAATTTGCACCTGTTTTGTTTATCTCTGCAAAGACAGGTTTTAGAGTGAAGAAGCTTTTGGAAACTGTTTTGTATGTATACGGCAATTATACACGAAGAATTACAACAGGACAAATAAACGATGTTTTAGCAGAAGCAACAACAATCTACCAGCCACCAAGTGATAAGGGAAGACAGCTTAAAATTTACTACATGACACAAGTAGGAGAAAAGCCGCCAAAAATCGCTATATTTGTAAATGACAAGGATTTATTTCATTTTTCATATCAGAGATACATTGAAAACTATCTCAGAAAGATATTTGACTTCACAGGGGTGCCTATAATATTTCTAATAAGAGAGAAAGGGGAACAGTAAAAATGAAGGCACTTCAGATTTTAATTGTGCTTGCAGTAGGGTACTTGCTCGGAAGTGTGCTCCCGGCTCTTATAATTGGCAAAATGTTAAATGGAGTTGACATTAGAAAATACGGGAGCGGAAATCCAGGCACTACCAATGTTCTTCGTACAATGGGGATAGGTCCTGCAATTTTGGTATTTGCCATTGACGTTTTAAAAGGTGTTGTGGCAACGTTGTTTGCAAAGATTTTCATGCCAGATGACGTTGTTTTGGGTGTTACACTTGCCGGATTTGCAGTTATCTGTGGTCACAACTGGCCCTTATACTTTGGATTTAGAGGAGGAAAAGCAGTTGCAACATCTATTGGTGTTGCGCTTGTCGCAACACCTGTTATTACCCTTGTTGTGATACCCCTTGCGTTGATTGTACTTGTTTTAACAAGATATATGTCTTTAACAAGTATAGTAGGTAGCATCTTGTATTTCTTTGCTATTTTGATATTTGCAAGAGAGTATTGGTTTTTAGCTCTTGTTATAATGATTGTCATTATAATCCGTCACAGAGAAAACATTAAGAGACTTTTAAATGGAACCGAGAGAAAGGTTGGAGAGAGGGTAAAACTGCGATAATGAACTTTTATGACAATATTGCAAACTACTACAAGATGTTTTCTAATGTGTTTTTTGACAAGATATTGATTTTGAGGTTTTTGAAAAAAATATTTTGTGAGTTTGATATTTCAAAAAGGGCAAGAATATTGGATGTTGGATGTGGAACAGGTTCTCTTTTGCGTTCTTTAGCAAAGATGGGATTTGAGAAACTTTATGGTATTGACAAGTCAACTCAAATGATAAAAGTGGCTTGTCATGTACTCTCATCTGCTAATGTAAGACTCTACAATGAAGATTTTTTAAACTTTGAGCCGAAAAATAGGTTTGATGTTATACTTTCTACTATGGACGTTTTAAATCATGTAGATAAACAACGTGTGCTGAAATATTTAAAAAAGGTAAGAAGGTTATTGAAAAGAAACGGTATATTTATATTTGATTTAAACACTCAAGAGTATTTGGGAAAATTGGGCAAAAGAAAAAAGGCAGTAAAGAGAATAGAAGATACATTGTTTGGTTGGAAATTTAAGAAGAGAGGAAAAAAAATTATTATTGACTTTTCTGTTTTTGATACCAACAAGACAATTCACGATGAAATTATCCAGTACATCTATCCAGAAAAAGAAATTGAAAAAATGCTTGTAAAGAGTGGCTTTTTAATTGTTAAAAAGATTTATGACTACAAAAGTCCTATTAAAACTTCTTTTTGTTCAAAGGTGTGTTATGTGTGTAAGAAAAATTGAATAGCATAAAATTCTCAGAAGAGAGGCAATATTAGCTGTAAGATGACTCAAACGAAAAAGAAGGTGAGTTTTTTAAAATGCGTGGAAAAGTAAAATGATTCAACCCTGAGAAGGGGTATGGGTTTATTAGTGCAGAAAATGGGGATGATGTATTTGTTCATTTTTCAGCCATCGACATGGAAGGGTACAAAACTTTAGCAGAAGGACAGATGGTGGAGTTTGATATAGTAAAGACCGAAAGAGGAAACCAGGCGGTGAATGTGAGAAAGGTAAAATAAGCTTCTGGCAATTTTGCTGGAAGCTTTTTTGTATTTGGTGTAAAATAAAATCTATAAAAATTTTAACTTTTGCATCGGAGGTAATAAAAACTTATGGCACGGATATTAAGATCACTATCAAAGGATAAAAATGTCGCAATTTTCATTATGGACTCAACAGACATAGTCGAGGAAGCAAGAAAAATACATGATCTCCCTCCTATTCCAACAGCAGCCTTAGGTAGGCTTTTGACTGCCGCCTCAATGATGGGAGTTATGTTAAAAGGTGAGAACCACACTCTTTCAATTCAGATTTCTTGCAGTGGAGTTTTAAAGGGTTTGGTTGCAGTTTCTGATTCAAAAGGAAATGTCAAAGGCTATGTAAAAAACAAAGATGTGTTCACAGAGATAAACGAAGCAGGAAAGCTGAATGTCAAGGGAGCTATAGGAGAGGGAACACTTACAGTAATAAAGGATTTGGGTTTAAAAGAGCCTTACATTGGACAGATAGAACTTGTATCAGGCGAAATTGCAGAGGATATAACGCACTATTTTGCTTTATCTGAGCAGATTCCATCTGCTGTTGCGCTTGGTGTTTTAATAGACACTGATGAAAGTGTAAGATCAGCGGGTGGGTTTATAATTCAAGTACTGCCTGAAACACCTCAATGGTTGATTGAAAAACTTGAAGAAAGGCTTAAAAACTTTTCAAATATTTCTTCTGTGTCAGCAGAAAAAGATGTTTTGCAGATTGCTGCAGATCTTTTCGGTGACATTGAATATGAGGTTTTGGAGGAGTATTTTCCAAGATACAAGTGTGACTGTTCAAAAGAAAAGGTAGAGAGTATGATTCCACTTCTTACTGATGAGGAGATTTCGGATGATAGAATAGAAATTGTCTGCAGCTTTTGTGAAAAAAAATATCATTTTACAAAAGAAGAAGCTTTCAAGATTAAATATGGCTCAAAAGAGTGAGAAAAATTAAGCTATCTTTAGCCTGAGTGAGAAAATCTAAAAAAATAAAGTAAAATGAGAAAATTTAATTTATTTCTGCCCAAAAAGTACTATTGAAAAACCCTAAGATGTCAAGTATAATAAAACATGTCGCCGCTGATTAAAAGCAGCGGCGACAAAGAAAAAGTAAAATGGGCGGTTAGCTCAGCTGGGAGAGCACCTGCCTTACAAGCAGGGGGTCGCAGGTTCGAGCCCTGCACTGCCCACCAAAGGTTGGCCCAGTAGCTCAGTCGGTTAGAGCGCCAGCCTGTCACGCTGGAGGCCGAGGGTTCAAGTCCCTTCTGGGTCGCCAGTTTAATACATGCCTCGGTAGCTCAGTTGGTAGAGCAGAGGACTGAAAATCCTCGTGTCGGTGGTTCGATTCCGCCCCGAGGCACCAAACAAAATACTTCTTACGAGCGGGAATAGCTCAGGTGGTAGAGCGCTACCTTGCCAAGGTAGATGTCGCGGGTTCGAGTCCCGTTTCCCGCTCCAAAATTTTATAAGGAGAAAAAGTGGCGCCATAGCCAAGCGGTAAGGCAAGGGTCTGCAAAATCCTGATTCCCCGGTTCAAATCCGGGTGGCGCCTCCAGATTTGAAAATAAAAAACCTGCTCAGCAGAAATGAGCAGGTTTTTTGTTTTCCAAAGAAGGATTTTTTGACCTTTGCGTAGAATAAAAATATATTGTACGCTTTTTTAAAGGTCGTCAAACTATTGACAAAAAATTTTATTCTAAAGAGGAGGGATTATTGTGGGAGCCTACATAGCTTTAATCTATGGAGTAATTGTATTTGCAATTCTTGTAATCATTGGGCTTGTCAGATTTATTTTTTCTCAAGAAAAAGGCAATGAAAAGATGCAGGAGATTGCGGGTGCAATCAGAGAAGGTGCCATGGCATTTTTAAACAGGCAATACAAAACTATTGGTATTCTTGCGTTGATTGTAGCTGTTATAATTATCATTGCGAACTATTTTGGTAACCTTTCAAAAGGTTCATCACAGGCTGCTTCGATTGCTTTTCATATAGGTTTTGCTTTTATAACAGGTGCACTCTGCTCAGCAATATCTGGGTATTTGGGAATGTATATTGCAGTGAATTCTAACGTAAGAGCTGCAGCAGGTGCAAGGAAAGGTTTAAATAGAGCCTTGCAGATAGCTCTTCGTGGCGGTGCTGTAACAGGTCTGGCTGTGACAGCCCTCTCGCTTTTGGGTGTTGCAACACTGTTTTTACTGTACGGAGGAGCTTCTGGTAAGGAGAATCTTATAAAAGAGGCACCTTCACTGATTGTCGGATTTGGATTTGGTGCATCGTTTGTGGCTCTGTTTGCTCAGCTGGGCGGTGGAATCTACACAAAAGCAGCTGACGTTGGCGCTGATCTTGTGGGTAAAGTAGAAGCAGGAATTCCTGAAGACGATCCAAGAAACCCAGCTGTTGTTGCTGACCTTGTTGGTGACAATGTTGGAGACTGTGCAGGCCGTGGTGCTGACCTTTTTGAGTCAACAGCAGCTGAGAATATAGGTGCTATGATACTTGGTGTTGCGTTATATCCTGTGTTTGGCTGGAAAGGAATACTCTTCCCACTTGTTGCGCGTGCTATTGGTATTGTATCATCTGTAATCGGGCTTTTCTTTGTAAACACGAAAGATGAAAGCAAAGATCCAATGAAAGCTTTGAATAAGGGATATTTTGTGACAACAATTTTGAACTTGATTGTTTTGATTTTTGTAGTAAAGGCAATGTTAAGTGGAAAGCTACCAAATGGGCAGGAAGTTAACTGGTGGCTGTTGTATGGCTGTGCAGTGACAGGAATTATTCTTAGCTATATATTTGTATGGCTTACAGATTACTATACATCATACCATTACAGACCTGTTCAGGAGATAGCAAAAGCATCTACAACAGGTCCTGCAACAAATATCATAACAGGTATGTCTGTTGGTATGGAATCAACAGCCCTGCCGGTTATATTTATCTCAATTGCGATTTATATTGCATACAAGCTTGGTGAACATGCACTTCCCGGGTTTGCAACAGGCGGTCTTTACGGCACAGCTATTGCTACAATGGGTATGCTTTCAACTTGTACATATATTTTAGCAATGGATACATTTGGTCCTATTACAGACAATGCCGGTGGTATCACTGAGATGTCAGGCGCACCTGAAGAGGTAAGAAATGTTACAGACAGGCTTGATGCTTGTGGAAATACAACAAAGGCTCTTACAAAAGGTTATGCAATTGGCTCTGCTGCTCTTGCAACTTTCTTACTTTTCTCAGCTTACCTTGATGAGGTCAAAAAGATACTGGGAAGACCACTTGAGTCTTGGTTCTCTGTTGACATTGGCAAACCTGAGGTATTTATCGGTGCATTTATAGGTGCGATGGTGGTATACCTCTTTAGCTCAACTGCAATAAGAGCAGTTGGAAGAGCTGCTCAGTATGTTATCTTGGAAGTAAGAAGACAGTTTAAAGAGATACCTGGACTTATGGAAGGAAGAGCAAAGCCAGATTATGCAAAATGTGTTGACATTGTTACAAAAGGTGCTTTAAAAGAGATGGTTGTTCCTGGTCTGATAGTTGTAATTGCACCAATACTTGTTGGAATACTACTTGGCAAAGAGGCAGCAGCAGGATTTTTGATGATTGGCACAATTGCAGGTGTTATCTTGGCACTATTCCTCAACAACGGTGGTGGTGCATGGGACAATGCTAAAAAATACATTGAGCTTGGTAATTATGGTGGAAAAAGGTCTGATGCGCACAAGGCAGCAGTTGTTGGTGACACAGTTGGAGATCCTTGCAAAGACACAGCAGGTCCGTCCTTGCATGTTCTTGTAAAGCTTATATCAACTATTACATTAGTATTTGTATCCTTGTTCAGATAAGAATTTAATTAGAAAAACAAAAGGGAAGAAGGGAATGTAATCCTTCTTCCCTTTTTGTTCTTTTAGTAATGAAGGCTGGACTGAATTAAATCAGCGTAATCAGAAATTAGATTAAAGTTGTTAAACAATTTTCAAAAATGGTATAATAAAATTAGGAAATGAATAGGGGGGATCACAGATGGGCCTTTTTGGTTTAGGTGTTCCAAAACAGATAAAAGAGCTTGGGCGCGACATCTGTGAGCCGCTTGATGTTGAGTACATTGAAGGTCATCCTGATATCAAGTACCAGGGCAGGATGAAGTTGCATGTTTGTCAGAATGGTTTTTATTTGATTGACCCTTCTAAAAAGCATTTCGGAGTTGTTAAATGGACAGATTTTAAAGATGCATACCCCAGCAAAACAGGTGACAGAAGAACAGTGATTGCAACAAATAATTTCAAGATTTATTTACTTGGGATTGAAGAAAGGGTTTGCGAGGTTTTGACAAAGAGAATGGCAAGCTAAGGTGAGGTAAGTATATGCTTGAAAGGTGTTTTGTAAGGAGAGGGACTGCGCTTTGCAGTCCTTTATTTTTTGGATTAAATATGTCAAAATATTTACTCTTCTACAGAAAAATATATTGAGGTGAGAATTTTTAATTTAATCGAGATCTAAACTCAAAAAATGAAATTACTTTGACTAAAAAAAGCAAAATTGATCGTTGACGAAGTTGCAAGTAGTTGTATAAAATTTAAACAGAAAACTACAGGGAATAAGTGGTTAAAAGATTAATTGTAGCAAAAATCATAATAGAACAAGAAAAAAACACAAAAGCTATATTTAGCAAAAGTATACGGATAATGAGTGGAAAATACTGCTATGTAAGGCAGGGGAATATACTAAGATTTGAGCAATCTTACTTTTGATGTACGGTCACAATCTCTACTGTGCGCATAGGAGGTGTGATAAAAAAATTAACGAGGACCTTCTGCTTCGATTTCTGATGTGGGACTCAATGGTGCTGGCTATTCACTTAATGTATCTTACTCCCATGTCAATAAATGTTAGCAAAGATGCAGCGGAGGCCAAACAATTAATTAAAATTCAAATTTTAGGAGTGATTCAATCTTGAACAAAAAAAATGATTGGAAAGGCGCTTTAACCATTATAGGAACAATAACCTTTGTTTTTATGTTTACAGCTTTCTTTATATTCCAAGATACAAACGTAAGTCTTTTGTTTATTCTTTCAGTTTTAACTGCTACCTATATATATCAAACTATTTTTAGTCAGAAATAAAAATATGATTCAATGACAATAGTTAGGGTGGGCAAAAAGTAAATAATTGCCTACCCCTGTTTATTTTGTTTATTAGTTTGATCCTGGTACAAAAATTTTGTCCGTAAAATACAATAATTAAATCCAAAAACATACTTCTCAGTATATTGTCATAGCTGTTTCTAAAGTTTCATATTCTCTTGAATTTTACAAATGTAAATTGAAAGAACAACTGAGAAGAGACTTAGTAACTTTTTTTGGAGGGTAACTGTAATGTCTTTTCCAATTTATATTGCCACTGAATTAACAAAAAAATTTGGGAATAAAATGGTTATAGATAAACTGAGTTTTGAAATATATGAAAATGAATTCGTTTATTTAAAAGGAGCAAATGGAGCAGGAAAGACTACACTACTCAATATTATTGCAAAGTTAGATAATTTATGGAATGGTGAACTAAAATTTAAAGGCGTAAGCTTAAAAAAGATAAAATTACATAATTATCCAATCAGTTATATACCAGATAAACCAATTTTTTATGAAGGTTTAACAGTAAAAGAGCATTTGAATTTTATATCCTCAATGTATGGTTTAAAAGACGAAGAAGCAAGAGAAATTGTAAATATATATGTTAGTGTATTTAATTTAAAAGAATATTTGAATTATTTACCTTCTCAACTTTCGCGTGGTAATAAACAAAAAGTAATGCTGTGTTGTGGTTTGCTAAAGGATTTTGAGGTGTTAATAGCTGACGAGCCATTTAATTTTTTGGATTCTGATTCTGTTAAGGCTTTATTCGAAATATTATCTATAATAAAAAGTAGTGGAAAGACTATAATATTAACATCACATGAAGTTGAATATATAAAAAGTTTGATAGACAGAGTGATTGAACTTAAGAGGAGAGTAGAGTAAAGTGTTAAAGTTACTTTTAGTTGAATATAAAGATAAACTACGAATGCAAATGTTGATATTTAAACGTTCTGGAGTAATACTTGCATTTGGATTGATATTATTATTTTGGATAATGCCAAATTTGATTGATACCCATTATTTAAATAAATTAAATTATTTAGCGAATAGATGGATGATCTTTTCAGCTATTACATTATTCTTTACTTTGAAGATATATATATCTAAAAATACTAACTTCTACATTTATTTTCCTACATTTGTTCATTTTTATACGCAAAATTTTTATAGACTTGGACTTGTAATAATAATGAGACTTATCAACTACTTAATTTCAAGAAGTTTTTTATTTTACTTTTTATATAAAATCATGATATATATATTTGGTGATAATTTACATTATTTTGTAACAAAGGAAATTTTATTTCTGTTTATTGTAACAGACATTTTTTCAGAGTCAATCAAGTTTATCTGTTCGTTTACTCTTTTTTTAAAATATTCTTTCATAATAAAAACGCTATCGTTGTTGATATTTGTTTTATTAGTTTATTTTTTGAATGAAAAAGTTTTTCTTATATTATCAGCAATTGAGATAGTGTTAATACCCATAATTTTGAAAAACATTGATATACAGAAATTGCTAAATTATAGCAAGATTATATATAAATCAAACTGGGGATTTGCAAGAGGTGACTGGGGATTACTTGTAGAAGTAAGTGAAGAATATAAGAAGTTGATTGATTTTAATGAAAAGAAATCTTATGATTTTGTGCTATCATTCCCATTTAATATCTTTTTACACCAATTTTTGATTTTTAAGAGAGTCTATTTGAGGCAATTAATATTGTTATTGTTGATAACTATATTATCGATTATTATCATGCCAAAACTGCAATTAAGTGTGCAGCCATATTGCTATTTTATCATTCATAGCTTTATGTTATTTTACCTTTTACTATTCTACCTGATGGATACAAAAGAACATATATATTTCTATATGCATAGATTGAACAACTTAAAATTAACATTTTCGGCATTGTCTTTTGTGCTTATTAATATATTTTTAAATTTCTTACTACTTGCCTTTTTACAACCGTTTTGGTATTACAAAGTGATTTGGTATTTAGTATTAGATTCACTCTTGTTTTTTGTGTTGAAAATTTTTTGGCAAAATGAGAAAGTTAAGTTCTTAATGTTGTGTGGCGTAATAATTCTCCAAGGTTTGTTACTTAAATTTTAATTTTCTTTTGGAAATAAAATCTTTGCTGTAACACTTTGTTAACTTACCAATTTCAAAAGCCTCCTTAATTGCGATTAAAGGGAATAAGAGCCTTAGCACAAGGCTTTATTTTTTTGTGGATAAGTACCCCTCTTCTTTTTCTTGATAATGAGATTTTTTTACTATAAAATAAAGAAGAGTAGCAAAAAAGCTTTAAAAACAAAAGGAGATGAGATAAGGCATGATTACAAGAAACGATGTTGAATATGTTGCAAACCTTGCAAGGCTAACTTTGACAGAAGAAGAGATAGAGAAGATGACAAAAGAGCTTGGAGCTATAATCGAGTTTGCAAATAAGCTTTCTGAGCTAAATACTGAAGGGGTTGAACCAACTGCGCATGTTCTGAATCTTTACAATGTTTTTAGAAACGATGAGGTAAAACCTTCATATCCACGTGAAGAGATTTTGAAAAATGCTCCATCTCATGACGATGTTTGTATAAAAGTCCCAAAGATAGTGGAATAAATCTTTATATGTAAGGAGGCAAAACAAAAAATGCTCTACAAACTAACTGCGCACGAGGCAATTGATCTTATCAAGAAAAAAGAGGTCAAGTGTCAAGAAGTTGTTGAAAGTGTTCTTGAGAGAATTAAACAAGTTGAAGATAAAGTAAAGTCGTATATAACAATCACAGAACAAGAAGCTTTAGAAAATGCAAAGAAGATTGATGAGAAGATAGCAAAAGGCGAAGATGTAGGGATGCTTTACGGTCTTCCAATTGCCCTGAAAGATAATCTTTGCACAAATGGAATAAAAACAACCTGTGCATCTAAAATCCTTTACAACTTTGTTCCCCCTTACGATGCAACTGTTGTGAAAAAGCTAAAAGAAAACAATATGACGCTTTTAGGAAAGCTCAATATGGACGAGTTTGCAATGGGCTCATCAACAGAAAACTCTGCTTTCCACACAACAAGAAATCCGTGGGATTTGGAAAGAGTTCCGGGGGGTTCATCAGGTGGGTCTGCTGCAGCTGTTGCAGCAGATGAAGCATTTTTCACACTTGGTTCTGACACAGGTGGGTCTATCAGACAGCCAGCTTCACTTTGTGGAGTTGTTGGTATGAAACCAACATATGGAAGGGTTTCGCGATTTGGCCTTGTTGCATTTGCATCTTCTCTTGACCAGATAGGACCTTTGACAAAAGATGTTGAAGACTGTGCTTTAGCTATGAATATCATCTGCGGACATGACCCATATGATGCAACATCAGCACCAGTTGATGTTCCTGACTTTACGAAGGCTCTTGTAAATGATGTCAAAGGTCTTAAGATTGGAGTTCCAAGAGAATATATGGAAAAAGGAATTAACGATGAAGTAAAAAAAGCTGTTGAAAAAGCTCTTGAGCTTTTAAAATCTTTGGGTGCAGATTATGAAGAGTTTTCTATACCAATTGTTGAGTATGCTCTTCCAACATACTACATCATTGCATCATCTGAGGCAAGTTCAAACTTGGCAAGGTATGACGGAATCAAATATGGATATAGAACACAAAATTATGAGGACCTGATTGATTTATACAAAAAGACAAGGTCTGAAGGATTTGGACCTGAGGTAAAAAGAAGAATTATGCTTGGCACATATGCACTTTCTGCAGGGTATTATGATGCATACTACAAAAAAGGGCTTCAGGTTAGGACATTAATTAAGCAGGCATTTGACGAAGCTTTTCAAAAATATGATGTAATAATTACTCCTACAAGTCCAACAACAGCTTTTAAAATAGGTGAAAGAATTTCAAATCCTCTTGAGATGTATATGTCTGATATATGTACAGTGCCTGTAAATATTGCTGGGCTTCCTGCTATTTCTATTCCATGCGGATTTGATAGTAATGGTCTTCCAATAGGACTTCAAATAATAGGAAAGGCGTTTGATGAAGAGACTATCTTGAGAGTTGCATATACCTATGAACAAAACAGTGGACATAAAAACCTAAAACCCAAGAATTTATAAATCTCTACAAAAGTTATTAATCAAGAGGTGAAAAAAGAAGATGGAATATGAAGTTGTAATAGGTTTAGAGGTTCATGCAGAGCTTGCAACAAAGTCGAAAATATTTTGCAGCTGCACAACAGAGTTTGGCGGTGAGCCAAATACCCACTGCTGTCCTATTTGCACTGGTATGCCAGGAGTTCTTCCTGTTTTGAACAAAAAGGCAGTTGAATATGCCATAATGGCAGGGCTTGCAACAAACTGCAAGATTGCAAAATATAGCAAACAGGATAGAAAAAACTATTTTTATCCTGATCTACCAAAAGCATATCAGATTTCGCAATATGACCTTCCACTTTGCTATGATGGTTATATAGATATTGAAGTTAATGGTGAAAAGAAGAGAATAGGAATAAAGAGAATTCACATTGAAGAAGATGCTGGAAAGCTTCTTCATGACCAGTGGGAAGAAGGGAGCCTTGTTGACTTTAACAGATGTGGTGTACCTTTGATAGAAATTGTTACAGAACCTGATTTACGTTCAAGCGAAGAGACACGAATTTTCCTTGAAAAGCTAAAGGCAATTTTGCAATACACAGGGGTTTCTGACTGCAAGATGCAGGAAGGTTCGCTCAGAGTAGATGTAAATCTTTCTGTAAGACCGAAAGGCTCAAAAGAGTTTGGAACAAGAACGGAGATGAAGAACCTAAACTCATTTAGGTCTGTTGTGAGGGCAATTGAATATGAAGCAAAGAGGCAAATAGAGGTTTTGGAAAGTGGCGGTGTTGTTGTCCAAGAGACAAGAAGATGGGACGAGGCAAAAGGTATTACCCTTTCAATGAGGACAAAAGAAGAGGCACATGACTACAGGTATTTCCCAGAACCTGACCTTCCACCTATAATTGTAGACGACAGCTGGATTGAGGAGATCAGAAAGAGAATTCCTGAGCTACCTGACCAGAAAAAGGAAAGGTATATAAAAGAGTATGGACTTCCAGAATATGATGCCAGTGTTCTGACTTCATCAAAGGCTATAGCAAGCTTTTTTGAAGAGTGTATAAAATATACTCAAAACATAAAGGCTGCAAGCAACTGGATGATGGGAGAGATTATGAGAATCTTAAATGACAAAGGATTAGAGCCTGAGGAAATTGACAATATAAAAATTAAGCCAAATCAGCTTGCAAGCCTCATTAACCTTGTTGATAACAAGACAATTTCAAATACTATTGCAAAACAAGTCTTTGAAGAGATGTTTGAAACAGGCAAAGACCCAGAGGTTATTGTAAAAGAGAAAGGGCTTGTTCAGATAACAGACAGGAACGTAATTTTAGAAGCTGTAAAACAGGCGATAGCAAACAATCCAAAATCCGTACAAGACTACAAGAATGGCAAAGAGAAGGCGTTTGGATTTTTGGTAGGACAAGTTATGAAGATAACAAAAGGCAAAGCAAATCCACAGCTTGTAAATGAAATTTTAAAAGAAGAGCTTGAAAAAATCTAAACTTTAAGATAAGGAGCTTTCTTGTAAATATTCAAAAGAAAGCTCCCTCTTTTTTAAATTTTTTAAAAAGGTGAGAATGAAAGTGGAAACCAAAAAGTTTGGAATAGAGGAAGAAATCTTGGATAAGATTATCGAAATTTTTAAAAAATATAAGCAAGTTAAAAAAGCTTGTATCTTTGGTTCAAGAGCAAGAGGAGACTTCAAGAAAGCTTCTGACGTAGATATATGTATTTGGCTTGAAGATAATGGTGAAAATCCAATTTACAAAATTGAGGATGAATTGGAAGAAGTTAATACAATATTATTATTTGATATTGTCACGTTCAATAGTATTACAAAAGAAAGTCTCAAAGAAAGTATCATGAAAGAAGGAGTAGTTATATATGAAAGAGAGAATAGTAGAGAAGTTTGAAGATTTTAAGAGTGCTTTGAAAAGATTAGAAGAAGGTATAAGTATACAGCCGGACAAGGATATTATTATGGACGGGGCAATCCAGAGATTTGAATTTGTCTTTGAACTTTCGTGGAAGCTCATGAGGGAGTATTTGAAGTATACTGGTTTAGAGATTAACAATCCACGGGGCGTTATAAAGTATGCATATCAAAACGGCATTATAGAAGACGGTGACAAGTGGCTTAAAATGCTTTCAGATAGAAATATGACTTCACACTTATATAACCAAAAAATGACATATGAGATTTATCAAAACATTAAATTTGAGTACGTAGAGCTGTTTAGAAAGTTACTTTTAAAATTTGAAGATATAATATCTTCTGAGCTATAAAGATGGCAAATTTGTTGATGTATTTGCAAAAAAAGGGTAAAATAAATTTAAAAACATTATGGATTTAAAAGTAGTTTCTGAGGAGATGAGAAAAGTGCAAAAGATAGATTCAAATAACAATTTCTATATGGCATTTTACGATGATAGATTCAAGATAAACAGAGTGGTAGTAGCATTTATAGACAGGCTTGAAAAAGAGAAAAACACTTTAAATGCACTATTCCCAATGGTTTTGATTAGGGGAAATAACAAGTATAAAAATATGAAAGAGATAAACAGGTTTTTGGACAATATGTATGGGGCGTCTTTAAGCATTGACGTTGATAAAAAAGGTGATTTGCAGATAGTCACATTTGGGCTGAGCTTTTTGAACGATAGATTTGCTGGCGAGCAGCTTTTTGAAAAGTCTTTGCACTTTTTGCATGACATAATATATGGACCAATAGAATATGGTGGTGGGTTTGAAGAAGAGGTGATAGACCAGGAAAAGAATAATCTAAGACAGGAGATAGAAAGCAGGATAAACGACAAGGTGCAGTATGCAATTGACAGGTGTATGGAGATAATGTTTGAAGGGCAAAGTTATGCTCTTTATGAGAAAGGAAATGTTGAAGATTTAGCATATATCACAAAAGATAGGCTATTTTCCCAGTACAAAGAAGTTGTTGAGAAAAAGCCAATGTATGTGATGATTTATGGCGACTACAATGAAGAGTATGCTATTTCTAAAGCGTTAGAAGTATTTGGGCAGAGAGAAAGAGAAGATATTAAAAATGATTTTTCTATAAATATTCCATTTAACGGTACAAAATATGTGACAGAAAAAATGGAAGTAAAC
Source organism: Caldicellulosiruptor naganoensis (assembly GCF_026914285.1). Lineage (NCBI taxonomy): Bacteria > Bacillati > Bacillota > Caldicellulosiruptorales > Caldicellulosiruptoraceae > Caldicellulosiruptor > Caldicellulosiruptor naganoensis. The sequence goes on along the minus strand of NZ_CP113864.1, from coordinate 1,934,230 downwards.
CAAGGCAAGATTTCACTCGGTATAAGGACAAACGTTGATACTACAACTTCTGATTACTACAAACTTTTGATGCTAAATGGTATTTTAGGTGCATCGCCAAAGTCAAAACTATTTGAAAATGTGCGTGAAAAGGCTTCGCTATGTTACTATGCATTTTCAAGGGTTGACAGGTTTAAATCGGTCATGGTCATAAGCTCTGGTATAGAAATAGAAAACTATGAAAAGGCTTTGAATCTTATTTTACAACAGATTGAAGATATAAAAAATGGGAATATTACAGATATTGAATATGAAAGTGCCGTCAACTATTACAAGACAGCACTAATGGCTATTTATGACAACCCAAGGGACCTTCTTGGATTTTACCTCAATCAGGCTTTGGTGGGTGAGATGTTAGAACCAAAAGATGTTTTTGAAAGGCTCAAAAATGTAAAGATTTCTGATGTAAAAGAGATTGCCAACAGGTTTGAGCTTGATACAGTATATTTTTTGAGAAACAGAGGTGCAGTGTACAATGGAGAGAATATATGATGATGTTTTGCACGAAGAGATTTATATAAACTCATATCCAAATGGGCTTAGAGCTTTTGTGATTAAAAAGAAAAACTTCAGCAAAGCCTTTGCAGGGTATGCTACAAAGTATGGGTCTGTTGACAGCAAGTTTATTCACCCGAGGACAAATGAAGTAGTTGAAGTACCAGAGGGGATTGCACACTTTTTAGAACATAAACTATTTGAAGAACGGGAAGGAAATGTGTTTGACAGGTTTGCAAAATTTGGTGCTATGGCAAATGCCTTTACTTCATTTAAGGAGACAGTTTACTACTTCATCTCAACCCAGAACTTTTATGAAAATTTTGAGATACTTTTGGACTTTGTGCAAAATCCGTATTTTACAGATCAGAATGTTGAAAAAGAAAAGGGTATAATTGCCCAAGAGATAAGAATGTATCAGGACAATCCAAATTGGAAAGTCTATTTTAATCTATTAAATGCTCTGTATGTTGAACATCCTGTAAAGATTGACATAGCAGGTACACTTGAAAGTATACAAAAAATAACAAAGGATGATCTTTACCTGTGCTACAATACGTTTTACCATCCGAGCAATATGATTGTTGTTGTATGTGGCGATGTTGACCCGCAAAAGGTTTTTGATATGATTGAAAAGATGACAAAGACAAAAGAGTATCAGAAATTAATTGAAAGAATCTATCCTGAAGAACCCGACAGAATAAATCAGAAGAGAATAGAAGAAAAGCTTGCTATTTCAACCCCTATTTTTTATATAGGCTTCAAAGATGTTATTAATGACCTTCCACCATATGAAATGATAATGAAAGATATACACACGCAAATCTTAGCTGAGATTCTCTTTGGAAAGTCTACAGATTTTTATGAACAGCTTTACAAAGAAGGACTAATCAATCAGAGTTTTGGATTTGAATACAATTGTGAGCCTGAATATTCGTTTTTCATGATAGGTGGGGAAAGCAAGGAACCAGATAGGGTTTATGAAAGGATACTTGAGCATATTGAGGATGTTAAGAAGAGAGGTATTGACAAGGAAGAATTTGAGAGGGCAAAAAAGGTTGTATTAGGAAGCCAGCTGCGAAAGTTTGACAATCTGGAAAAGCTTTCTGTTGAGTTTATATATAGCTATTTCAAAGGTGTAAATATATTCGAATATGTAAAAGAAATAAGTTCAGCATCGTTTGAAGATTGTCAAAACAGGCTAAAAAGTCTTTTTGATGAGGACAAAAGTTGTATCTCTATTGTGTTGCCAGTACAGTAAAAAATTTGATGGATGTGAAAAAGTAGATGTTTGATAATAGCATAGTATTCCCGGGCCTTCACCTCAAGTTTGATTTTAGTCCAGTTGCCTTTAAAATCTTCGGTCTTGAGATAAGATGGTATGGAATTATAATTGCAGTAGGTTTTCTTTGCGGCTTTCTTGTTTCCAATTATATTGCAAAAAAAGAGAATGTACAAACAGATGTTTTGCTTGATATTGCAATAATTTCAACACCGATTGCAATTATATTCGCAAGGGTATATTATGTAGTGTTTAATTTCAGAGAATTTAAGGAAAACATCGCCAGCATATTTGCCATACGCCAAGGTGGGCTTGCAATTTATGGTGCTGTGATAGGAGCTCTTCTTAGCAGTTATGTATACTGTAGAATAAAAAAGCTTAGTTTTTTAAAAATATGCGACATTGGCAGTTATGGTCTTATCTTAGGGCAAGCAATTGGAAGGTGGGGGAACTTTGCAAACCGTGAGGCCTATGGATATGAGACAAATCTTCCTTGGCGTATGCAAATTTACAGCTTTGAGGCAGGAAGGCGTATAGAAGTCCATCCCACCTTCTTGTACGAGTCGATTTGGGATTTTATCGTGTTCTTTACTCTGCTTTATTTGAGGAGATATAAGAAAAAAGATGGTGAGATTTTTGGATATTATTTAATATTGTACTCTGCCGGCAGGTTTTTTATAGAAGCTCTGCGAACAGATAGTCTGATGCTTGGATCAATCAGGATATCACAACTTGTCGCAGTAATTTGTATTGTCATTGGAACAGCTATTATTTTAAAATCAAGGCTACAGTATTTCGACAAAATATAGCAAAAAATCAGCACAATGTCTTTTTAGAGTATTTTTGTTGACAAAATGCGCATTTGGTATTATAATTAAAATACAATCTCTGTAAGATGGTGGGAATATGATAACTGAAAAGATAATGAAACTAAGAGAAAAACTGGATGAACTTATCAGTAGTAATGCAGATTATGATGCCATATACCATGTTAGTATTGAGTTGGACAAGCTGATATTGGACTACTATAAGGAGCAAAATGAGGTAATGTTCAAAAAGCTGAAACAAAAAGAGGGGAAAGCTTGAAAGAGCGGCTTTTTTAACATGAGCGGGGGGATTATACGCCGAGAGAAAATAAAGATAAGGGTATAAAAAAAATAGGGCAAGGTGATGCCCTATTTTTTTTTTCTTTTATTGAAGGATTTTTCGAATTGATATAGAATATTTTTATAAAGTGGTGTAAAGTGGAGTAAAGTGGTTAAATGTTAATAGGTGAATACAAGCATGTGGTGGATAGCAAAGGAAGAGTAACTTTGCCATCTAAATTTAGAGAAGAACTTGGTGATAGGTTTATACTTACAAAAGGGCTTGACAACTGCCTCTTTGGGTATTCTCTCAAAGAGTGGGCAGTATTAGAAGAAAAATTAAAGAAGCTACCGCTTACAAACAAAGAGGCAAGGGCTTTTTTAAGATTTTTCTTTGCGGGGGCGTGTGAGTGTGAAGTTGATAAACAAGGGAGAATTCTAATACCCCAAAACTTAAGGGAGTATGCTAACTTGCAAAAAGAGGTATTTATCATTGGTGTTATGACCAGAATAGAAATATGGAGTGAAGAGAACTGGAAAAGAGAAATGGCTGATGAAAGTCTTTCTGTGGAAAGGATAGCTCAAAAAATGGAAGAACTTGGAATATAAGATTGAAAGAGCACAGGTGAAAACAGAATGTATGATCATATACCAGTTTTACTTGAAGAATCGGTATCGTATTTAGTGACAAATCCAGATGGAGTTTATGTGGATGCGACATTTGGACTTGGAGGTCATTCAAAAAAGATACTTGAAAAACTGTCAGACAAAGGTCTGTTGGTAGCAATAGATAGAGATAAAGAAGCAATTGACATAGGCAAAGAAAAGTTTAAGGGATGCGATAATATAAAGATTGTTCATTCACTATTTTCAAGGTTAGATGAGGTACTTACCTCTCTTGGAATTGACAAAATTGATGGAATACTTTTTGATCTTGGTGTGTCGTCTTTGCAGCTTGACAAAGAGGATAGAGGGTTTTCATACAATAGCGATTCTTTTTTAGACATGAGGATGGATAGGACAAGCAAACTCACTGCATTTGATGTTATCAACAAGTACTCAGAAAAAGACTTAGAGAGAATAATAAGAGAATATGGGGAAGAAAGATATGCTAAAAAGATTGCAAAGGAGATTGTAAAAAGAAGACAGCAAAAGCCAATTGTGAGCACAAAGGAGTTGAATGATTTAATAAACTCAGTTGTTCCACGACCAAAAGACGGGTCAAATCCCGCGAAAAGAACATTTCAGGCAATCAGGATTGAGGTAAACGGCGAGCTCGATGAGATAAAAACGGCGCTTGAAAAGAGCCTTAGATTTTTAAAAAGTGGTGGGAGAATTTGTGTCATATCATTTCATTCTCTTGAAGACAGGATAGTAAAAGAGTTTTTTAAGTATCACTCGCTTGAGTGTGTATGCCCAAAGGATATACCAGTTTGTGTGTGTGGGAAGAAAAAGGAGTTAAATATTATCACAAAGAAGCCAATAACCCCTACCAAAGAGGAGATTGAGAAGAACAAAAGAAGCCACAGTGCAAAACTGAGGGTGGCTGAGAAGATATAAATAAGTGAGAAGGAGGCTTTATTTATTATGGCAAGAGAAGCTTCTGCCCTTTATAATGATGATTTTTTAGAAGGGCTTAGGAAAAGAGAGATTGAAGAAGAGATAATCAAAAAAAATGAGCTAAGAAAAGAGATAAGTAAACAAAGAAGACTTGAGAAGTTAAAGTTAGTGAGGCGGCTTGTGTTTGTGAGTTTATTTTGTTGTCTCTCGATAGTTTTGATGTGTGGCTATGTAAATATCACAGCTGAGAAGGCAAAACTTGCAAAACTCCAAAATGAATTGAAAATCCAAAATGACATTAACAAGGAGTTAAAACTTCAGATAGATGGCAAGTTTACACTTTCTGAAATAGAGAGAATAGCCACACAGAAGTATTCAATGACCTATCCTGACTCTTCGCAGATTATTTATGTAGCTGTTGACAACAGCAGTAGCAAAGACAAGGTTTTAGCAAGGAAAGATAAGGCAAACTATAATAATAGAATCTTTTCAATAATAAACTTTATTAAGAAACTATTTTGATTATTTTAACTTTTTCTGGAGGATGTAAAGTTTGAAAGAAGCATCAATCAAGGTGAAAAAGAGAGTTATATTTGTTATGATGATATTTTTTTTGAGTTTTGTATTGCTTGTAGGAAGACTTTCATACCTTCAGCTAATAAAAGGAGAAGAGCTCAAAAAAAAGGCATTTGCCCAGTGGACCAGAGAAAGACTTGTTGCTCCCAAAAGAGGTAGTATAGTTGACAGAAATGGTAAAATTTTGGCAATGTCAATTACAGCAGAGACAGTTGTTGCATCTTTGAGTCAGGTAAAAGACAAAGAGTATACAGCAAGAGTACTTTCAAATATTTTGGATATGGACTACGAGAAGATTTTGAAAAAACTCAATACAAAAGGAGTTTCTGACGTTTACATAGCACGAAATATAGACAAAGACAAAGCAAATAAAATAAGAAAATATGACCTGCCAGGGATTTATCTCACAGGTGGGACAAAAAGGGTATATCCAAATGGGAATTTCTTATCACAAGTGCTTGGATTTACTGGAATTGATGACCAGGGCTTGGCCGGGCTTGAACTTTACTATGACAAGTATTTGCGAGGGAAACCAGGAAGTATTGCTTCAGAGACTGATGCAAGCGGAAGGTCAGCGCCGTTTTCTGAAGAGTTTTTTAAAAAACCAGTTGATGGATATGACCTAATGCTTACAATTGACGAGACAATACAGCACTTTGCAGAAAAATACGCACAAAAAGCCTTGTATGATAACAAAGCAAAAAGTGTTACAATAATAGTTGAAAAGGTCAAAACAGGCGAGATTTTAGCAATGACATCAAAACCTGATTTTGACCCCAACAGGCCTTTTGAGATGCTTTACAAAGATAGATTTCCTGATTTTGATAAACTCCCACAGTCTGAGAAGACAAAAATTATTCAATCAATGTGGAGAAACAGAGCGCTAAACGATGTATACGAACCAGGTTCCACTTTTAAGATTGTCACTGCAGCTGCAGGTCTTGAGGAAGGAGTTGTGAATGAAAACTCTCAGTTTTACTGCAGGGGTTATGTAAAGGTTGCAAATGCTACACTTAGGTGCTGGCGATATTACAATCCACATGGAGCAGAGAATTTTGTGGAAGGTGTGCAAAATTCATGCAACCCAGTATTTATAGAAGTTGCTCAGAGGCTTGGCAAACAGAAGCTGTATAAATATATAAACCTCTTTGGGTTTGGGCAAAAGACAGGGATTGATCTTCCAGGGGAGGCAAAGGGTATTGTCCAACCAATTGACAAGGTAGGACCTGTTGAACTTGCGACAATATCGTTTGGGCAGGGTATCTCAGCAACACCTATTCAGGTAATTAGCATGATAAACGCTGTTGCAAATGATGGTGTATGGGTCCAGCCACATATTGTTAAGGCTATTTATGACAAAGACAAGAGGATAATAAAGTCATTTGACAATCCACAAAAAAGAAGGGTTTTGGACAGCAGCATTGCTAAAAGATTAAGAACCATTTTGCAATCTGTTGTAACAAATGGTACTGGTCACAATGCTTATCTTTTAGGCTATAGGGTTGCTGGCAAGACTGGTACATCGCAAAAATATGATAAAAGCGCAAAGAGGTATATAGCATCCTTTGGTGGATTTGCGCCAGCTGACAATCCAGAAGTGTCTGTGCTTGTAGTTATAGATGAGCCAGACCCGTCGCTTTATTATGGTGGTTTGATTGCAGCACCTGTTGCGCGTGACCTGTTAAATGATATTTTAAGATACCTTGAGATACAACCACAGTACACAGCTGATGAGCTAAAACAAATTGAATTTTACAAAGAGTATATTGTACCAAATGTCGTTGGTATGGATATTAAAAATGCAAAAAAGATAGTCTCAAGCAGCAAGTTCAATGTTAAGATTATAGGAAATGGCAAAAATGTAGTTGACCAGGTACCAAAGGCAGGGTTTATGCTGAAAGAGGGTTCAACCATAGTTCTTTTTACTGAAATACTGCAACAATCAGATGTTGTTGTGCCAAATGTGATAGGGCTGAGTATACAAGATGCTCAGAGAGTTTTGACAAGTAATATGCTTAATATAAAAATAAAAGGAATAAAAGGAAAAGCCATAAGACAAGACCCACAGCCAGGCATAAAAGTGCCAATTGGATCAATAGTTGAAGTTGAGTTTGCTGACAAAGAAAATGCTGAATAGAGCTTGAAGACAAGGGGGCTTTGAGGTGAAAGTAAACAAGCTAATAAAAGGTTTGAATATAATTGAGACAAATATAAAAAATTTTGATGAAGATATAAAAGATATTGCTTATAATTCAAAAAACGTAAAAGATGGCTTTGCATTTGTATGTATAAAAGGGTTTAAGACAGATGGTCATGAGTATATAGATGAGGCAATTAAAAGAGGTGCAAAGCTTATAGTTGTCGATGAATTTTTCGACACCTCAAAGTTGAAGGATAAAGTACTCTTTATAAAAACATCAAATACAAGGAAAGCTCTTTCAATTATTTCTGCTAACTTTTTTGAACATCCGTCAAAAGACTTTTTACTCATTGGTGTGACAGGGACAAACGGCAAGACGTCAACAACCTTTATGATAAAGTCAATCCTTGAACAAAGTGGTCATAAGGTTGGTCTTATTGGAACAGTTAAGAATATGATTGGCCAAAAGGAGATAGAGGCAAAGCACACAACACCTGAGTCTTATGATTTGCAAAAACTATTTTTTGAGATGAAAAAAGAAAATGTGGACAGTGTTGTGATGGAAGTATCATCGCATTCGCTTGATTTACATCGGGTTGATGACTGTGACTTTGATGTCGGAGTGTTTACCAATCTAACTCAGGACCATCTTGATTTTCATGGGACAATGGAAAACTATTTTGCTGCTAAATTGAAACTTTTTAAGATGAGTAAAAAAAGAGTTGTAAACAATGACGATGAGTGGGGGAGAAAGATTATCAGTATATACCCTGATTCAATAACCTATGCTAAGGAAAGTAGCGGGGATGTAATGGCAAAGAATATAAAACTTTTTGTAAACAAAAACCAATTTGATCTTTGCTGCAAAGGGCAAATACAGCAAATTACCCTTAACATCCCTGGCATTTTTTCAGTCTACAATGCTTTAGCGTCAGCTGCTTGTGCAGCCTCACTTGGAATAGATTTAGAAACAATCAAAAAAGGACTTGAATCTGTCAAGGCAATCCCCGGCAGGTTTGAGATAGTTGAGTCAAACGACAAATTTACAATTGTAATTGACTATGCTCACACACCAGATGGACTTTTAAATTTGATGAAAACTGTGGATGAGGTTGCAAAAGGAAGAAAGGTACTTCTTTTTGGTTGTGGAGGAGACAGGGACAGGACAAAAAGACCGATTATGGGTGAGATAGCTGGAAAAATGGCTGATTTTGTGATTGTCACATCTGACAATCCGCGTACAGAAGACCCACTGAAGATAATAGAAGATATCCTTGTTGGGTTGCAAAAGACAAATGCCGAGTATGTGGTTATTCCAGACAGATTTGAAGCAATCAAATATGCTATAAAAAATGCTAAAGAGAACGACTTTATTGTCCTTGCGGGCAAAGGGCATGAGACTTACCAAATACTAAAAGACAGGACTATCCACTTTGACGAGAGAGAGGTTGTGAAAAGTATCTTGGAGGAGCTAAAAGAATGAGCTTTTTCTTAAGCGAAATTGGAAGGCTTTTAAGTGTTCCTGTTGAGAATTTCAAAGAGGATATGTTAATAGAGAGCTTTTCGATTAACAGCAAAGATATTGGGAAAAATGCGATGTTTATTCCTTTAAAGGGCAGCAAGATTGATGCCCATGATTTTATTGACGAGGCGATTGACAATGGTGCAATTTGTTTTCTTACACAAAAGGATATCAAGCCAAAAAAAAGTTGCCCTTATCTGAAAGTAGCTGACACATTAAAAGCTATGCAGGATTTGGCTAAAGCTTATAGAGAAAAGAAAAAGGACATTACTGTAGTTGGAATTACAGGAAGTGTAGGCAAAACAACAACAAAAGAGTATATCTACAGCGTACTTAGTACTACCTATGAAACGTATAAAAATCAAGGAAATTACAATAACCATATAGGACTTCCATATTCTATACTAAATATTCCAGATAAAACAAAAATAGCAGTTTTAGAAATGGGCATGAGCAATTTTGGAGAAATATCTTTTCTTTCAAAAATTGCAAAGCCTAATATAGGAATAATTACCAATATAGGAGTTGCACATATTGAAAATCTTAAAACAAGATACAATATCTTTCTTGCAAAGTCTGAGATACAAGATGGTATGCCAGATGATGGAATACTTATTATAAACAATGATAATGACATTTTACATTTGCATAAAAGGGAACTCAAAAGAAGGGTTATAACAATTGGTATTGAAAATGATTCGGATTTTAGGGCAATGGATATTCAAAAAGTAGACAATGGATTTTTCTTCGTGGTGGATAATTATAAGTACTTTATAGAAAGTTTCAACTTTCATGATATATACAATTCACTTTTTGCAATTGCAGTTGGCAGGATTTTAGGAATTGAAAAAGAAGCGATCGAGAAGGGGATACTGAAAAAAGGTGGGCTTAAAAGAAGGTTTGAAGTAATAAAAAAAGATGGTGTTACAGTTGTTGATGACACCTACAATGCAAGTACACATTCAATGATATCTGCAATAGATAGCATATGTAATTTTAAAGGCAAAAAGATATTAGTGCTTGGCGATATGTTAGAGCTTGGTAGTTTTTCTGAACAAGAGCACAGGAAGGTTGGCAGTTACATAGTTTCAAAACCAGTTGATGTTGTCATTTGCACTGGGAAAGATGCCTTTTATATATTTGATGAAATAAGAAAAAGCGGCAAGATTAAATCCTATTTTGTATCAAAAGAAGAGTGTCTTGATATTCTTCATAAAGAACTGGAAAAAGAATCAGTTGTGCTATTCAAAGCATCAAGAGGTGTAAAGCTTGATGAACTTGTAGATAACTTTCTCAGGGGGCTTTAAAAATATGCTTGACGTTGAGACAATACTTGCAATTATAATCTCATTTTTGATTGTACTAATTGTAATGCCAGTTGCAATTCCATTTTTAAGATACTTAAAATGCGGGCAGGTGGTTCGTGACGATGGACCACAGACTCACCATAAAAAAAGTGGTACTCCTACTATGGGCGGGCTTGTAATTTTATTAAGTATTCTGATAACCTCATTAATTTTTTATAAAAAGTATCCGCAAATAGGAGCACCGCTTGCTTGTGCATCTGCCTTTGGACTAATTGGATTTATTGACGACTTTATAAAGGTTGTTTTAAAAAGGTCATTGGGTTTGCGTGCACGCGAAAAACTTGTTTTGCAGTTTTTGATTAGCATAACGTTTTTATATTTTGTGCAAAAGTATTTAGGTACTGATGTCTACATACCTATTTTGAACAGGTATGTAGATTTGGAGTGGGCATATATACCCATCATGTCAATTCTAATGGTATTTACTGTAAATGCTGTTAACCTCACAGATGGGCTTGACGGGCTTGCAAGTGGTGTTACTCTCATTGTAGGTCTGTTTTTAGCCATTATTTCAATCTTTTCAAAAAAACATGACATGGCAATCTTTAGCGGATCAGTTGTGGGAAGTTGTATGGGGTTTTTAAGATATAATGCACATCCTGCAATGGTGTTTATGGGAGACACAGGGTCGCTGATGCTTGGTGGGGCAGTTTTTGCAGTGGCTGTAATGCTAAAACAGCCCATTTTGATGATGATTATAGGTGGGCTTTATATCATAGAGGCAATTTCTGTCATCTTACAGGTGATATACTATAAGCTTACAAAAAGACGAATATTCAAAATGGCACCTTTGCATCATCACTTTGAGCTTTTGGGGTGGGATGAGGCAAAGGTTGTTGTTGTATTTTGGATATTTACAATTATATTCTGTTTAGTGGCTCTGGCAATTCTACAAATATAAAACTGGAGGTTTTAAAATTGGATTTAAACAAAAAAAATGTTTTGGTAGTTGGACTGGGCAAAAGTGGAATATCATCATCAAGGTTTTTAAAAAGACATGGTGCTTATGTTATTGGTTTTGATGAAAAAAAAGAAGATGAGATGAGACCTGAAGATATAAAGATCCTACAGCAATTTGCAGAGATGCTTTTCTTTGGATATTTGCCTGATAGCGTTTTAGAAAAAGTAGACTTAGTTGTTGTAAGTCCAGGTGTACCGCTTACAAAAAGGTATATTCTATTTGCTCACAAAAGAGGCATTGAGGTAATTGGCGAGCTTGAACTTGCATATAGATTTTGTGGAAGCAAAAACATAGTTGCGATAACAGGAACAAACGGAAAAACCACAACAACCACACTTGTAGGCAGAATTTTACAAGAAGCTTATGATGATGTGGTTGTATGTGGAAACATTGGTGTACCATTTATTGACTGCATAGAAAATGCAAGTGCTGATACAATCTTTGTCATTGAAGTTTCAAGTTTTCAGTTAGAGACAATAAAATATTTCAAACCCAAAGTTGCGTGCATTTTAAACATAACACCTGACCATTTGAATAGGCATGTAAACATGGAAAACTATATAAAGGCGAAGATGAGGATATTTGAGAATGTTGATGAAGAAGGCTTTACTGTGCTCAATATGGACAACAGTATAACAAGGGATTTAGTAGGGGATGCAAAAGGGACAGTAATAGCATTTTCAAAAAACAAATTAGAAGAAAAAAATAGTGTTTTTGTGGATGGAGATTATATCTACTATAACTTTTGTGGCAAAGCAGAAAAAGTGATGAATAAAAATGACATATTTATCCCGGGTAAGCACAATTTAGAAAATGCACTTGCAGCAATTGCCTGTGTACTGCCTTTTGCCATTGAACCGAATGTTTTAGAAAAGGTACTGAAAGAGTTCAAAGGAGTAGAGCATAGGATAGAGTTTGTTAGAGAAATAAATGGGATTAAATTTTATAACGACTCAAAGGGTACAAATACAGATGCGTCTTCGAAAGCTTTAAATGCTTTTAACTCGCCAATAATCTTGATTGCAGGTGGTTATGATAAAGGAGAAAGCTTTGAGAGGTTTGCAAAATTAATCTCCCAGAAGGTCAAAAAGGTATTTTTACTTGGTCAAACAAAAGAAAAGATTGCAAAAGACCTCAAGAAAATAGGGTACTTCAATTTTGAATTTGTAGAAGATTTAAAAGAGGCAGTTTTAAAAAGCTATAAAGACGCCAAGGAGGGTGACATAATCCTTCTTTCGCCTGCGTGTGCAAGCTGGGATATGTTTGAAAACTATGAACAGAGAGGAAGGCTTTTCAAACAATATGTGAATGAGCTTTGAAGTCTGTTTGTGGGATGTGAAAGATAAATGGAAAGGAAGATGATTGACTATCCACTTTTATACATTGCTCTTTTGTTATCGCTAATTGGAGTTGTCATGATATTTAGTGCAAGTTATTACTATGCATACTATCAATTCAATGATAGTTATTACTTTCTAAAAAAGCAATTAATAGGTCTTATTTTGGGCATAGTAGTTATGTATATAACAAGTCAGATAGATTATAGAATTCTTAAAAAGTTATCGGTAATCTTATATATAATAGGAGTAATATTCCTTATACTCGTTTTGATTCCTGGTATAGGTAAACTTGTAAACAATGCACGTAGATGGATTGATATTGGACCTGTCCAGTTTCAGCCATCAGAACTTGCAAAGTATGCTCTTGTGATACTGCTTGCAAGCTATTTTGATAATACAGCTGAAACCAAATCAAAGTTTAGGGTTTTTGTTATATCCATGATTTTGAGTGGAGTTTACTTTATGCTTATATACAAAGAACCAAATATGAGTACATCTATCTTAATACTTGCTATTGCAATGCTAATGATCTTTGCATGGGGGCTTAACATAGGCTACTTTGTGACAATTGGTTTTTTGGCTTTGCCAGTTTTGTATTATCTTACAGTCAAAGAAGAATACAGAGTTGAAAGAATCCAAGCGCTTTTTAACCCATGGGCAGACCCAACTGACAAGGGTTACCAGATAATTCAGTCACTGTATGCAATCGGCTCTGGTGGGCTTTTTGGTATGGGACTTGGTCAAAGCAGACAAAAACTTTTGTACATTCCTGAGCCTCATACTGACTTTATTTTCTCTATCTTATGTGAAGAACTCGGGTTTGTAGGAGCTTTATTTGTAATAGTGTTGTTTATACTCTTCATCTGGCGTGGTATTGTTATTGCTCTTCATGCACCTGACAGGTTTGGACTACTTCTGGCATTTGGTATCACAAGCATAATTGCTATTCAAGCTATTTTGAATATAGCAGTTGTTACAGCCTCTGTTCCTGCAACAGGTGTGCCAATGCCATTTATTACCTACGGAGGTTCTTCGATACTTTTTCATATGTTTGGAGTTGGCATACTTTTGAGCATTTCAAGGAGGATTAAGGTGTTAAAATGAACCAAGAAAAAATAACTATTGTTTTCAGCGGTGGAGGTACTGGTGGACATATATATCCAGCGCTTGCTGTTGCTGATTATCTAAGGAAAAGACATAGTGGATTGGATATAGTATTTATAGGCACGCATGAAGGATTAGAATCTAAGATAGTGCCTCAGCATGGATATCACATAGAATACATTCAGGCAAAGGGGCTAAAAAGGAGTTTGAGTTTAAAGAATGCAGATGTATTTATTAAGTTTTTAAATGGCTACAGACAAGCTCTGCACATATTAAAGAAGGTAAAGCCCGAATTAGTTTTTGTAACAGGAGGTTATGTATCTCTTCCTGTTGCACTTGCAGCAAAAAAGCTAAGGATTAAAATAGTGCTGCATGAACAAAATGCACATCCCGGGCTTGCAAATAGAATAATTTCAAGATTTTGTAATAAGATCTTGATCAGCTTTGAAGAGAGCAGAAGATTTTTCAAGAATTCAAGCAATGTAGTACTGACAGGTAACCCTATAAGACTTGAGCTTTTCTCTTACAGCAAAGAAGCTGCAAAAAGCTCGTTAGGTGTGGAAGACAAGTCAGTGGTTTTAGCAATTGGCGGTAGTAGAGGGGCTGAGAATCTCAATAAAGCAGTGATTAAGCTTGCCAAGGAATTTGAGAATGATAAGAATGTATATTTTATTCTCTCAACAGGCGATAAAAAATATTCAGAAGCTGTGGACTTTGCAGATGGTTTAGGGGTAAAATCCAACATCAGAATACTGCCATATATTTCGGACATGCCAAGATACTTGGCCGCCTCAGATGTTGTAATATCAAGAGCAGGGGCAATTGCAATCTCAGAGATAACTGCGCTGGGGAAGCCAAGTATAATTGTTCCCTCACCATATGTAGCAAACAACCACCAAGAGTACAATGCAAGATTTCTTGAAAGAGAAGGAGCATGTTTTGTTGTCCTCGAAAATGAATTAGAAAGTAACAAGCTTAAGCTTTTCCTTGAAAAACTTATTTACGACAAAGCTTTGTATGAAAGAATGAGCAATAGTAGCAAAAAGTTGGGGAAACCTGATGCTACCCAGAATATAGGAAAACTTATTGAAGAATATCTATCATTGTAACAAATATCAAGGCTTACGAATAAAATAATATGCGACACATATGGAACCTATTTAGGTGTAAACATGGAAGAAAAACTTATAATTGACGGTCCAACGTTTTTAAATGGTGAAATTGATGTTGAGGGATCAAAAAATGCTGCTCTTCCTATTTTGACAGCCTCTATCTTAGCAAAAGGACAGGTTATAATTAAAAATGTACCTGACATTGCTGATGTAAGACACACGCTTAGGATACTTGAATATCTTGGATGCAAAACAGAATTTGAAAACGATATTGCCTTTATTGATCCGGCTTCAGTTGACAAATTTACAATACCCCCACAGTATGCCAAGATGATGCGCTCAAGTATATTATTTCTTGGAGCAATTTTGAGCAAGTTTAGGAAAGTAAGACTTACAAACTATCCTGGGGGGGTGTGAGATAGGTCAAAGACCAATTGATCCTCATATATCTGCATTTTTGCAGCTTGGCATAGATGTTTTTGAGTATGACAACACAATTGAATGCAGATGTGATGTTGTAAAAAGCGGGGAAATATTTTTTGCCACTACCATCTGTTGGAGCGACCGAGAATATTATACTTGCTTCAATTTTTTGTGATGGTGAGGTTATAATAAAAAACGCTGCAAAGGAGCCAGAGATAGCAGATCTGTGCCATTTTTTAAACAAGCTTGGAGCCAGAATAAAAGGTGCCGGTACACACACAATTAAAATTGAAGGAGTAAAAGAACTAAAAAATAACATAGTTGAACATGTAGTCATTCCTGATAGAATTGTTACTGGGACATATCTCTGCGCAGTTGCAGCTTGTGGTGGAGAAGTATTATTAAAAGGTGTCTTGCCACGTCATTTAGATTCTATACTCCACATTCTAAAAGGTGCAGGGTGTAAAATAAAGGAGCAAGGCTAAAAGGGAATCAAAGAATAACAACACACTACTATCCAGGGTTTCCAACAGACCTTCAGGCACCAGTTTGCAGTGTATTTTCTGTAGCAGAGGGTATGACAATAATAAAGGAGACAATATTCGAAAACAGGTTCAAACATGTTCCAGAGCTCAATAAGATGGGCGCGAGAATACACGTGGAAAAAGATATAGCCATTATAAATGGGGTAGAAAAGCTAAGAGGATGTCAGGTCTTTGCACAGGATTTAAGAGGTGGTGCGGCGCTTTTAATTGCAGGACTTTGTGCTGAAGGCACAACAGAGCTTTTAGGGGTTGATCATATTGACAGGGGATATGAAAGGATAGAAGAGAAATATTCAGCCTTGGGTGCTAAGATTAGAAGGATACACTGAAATTGTAATTTGTATTTGATATCATAAGGTGAGTGAAAATGACAAATGGGTAGATTGGTGAGAAAGATTATTGTATTGTTGCTTTTAGTTCTGATAACACTTGTATTTGTTTTCAGATTAGATTACTTTAACGTGAAAGAATTTAGTATACATAATTTGAAAAGAGTCAAAAAAGATGATATTATAAAAATACTACAACAATATCAAAATCAGAATATACTGAGTATAAATACAAAAGAAATTAGACAAAAACTTTTAGAAAATCCAGAAATTGAAGATATCAGGATTACAAGACGTCTACCAAATGTATTAGTTTTGGAGATTTATGAAAAAGAAACAATTGGTCTTATAAAGTATTTAAATTCTTATATAGAAATTGATAAAAATGGGTATGTAATAAGAATAGAAGGGGACTTACCCAAAAAAACAATAGTATTTGAAGGACTTAAAGTAAATGAGGCGATGGTTGGCAAAAAACTTGATGTAGAGGATCATCTTCTACTTGATGAGGGTCTGCAGGTGGCAAGTAGTTTGAAAAATTTTGATGTTTTTAGGAAATTTGATGTTGACCATGTTGTTGTTTTATTGAAGAATATCAACAACGTTGAACTTAAAATGGACAAGCTGCTGGTTAAAGTAGGAGATATCTCAGAGATAGATTATAAATTGAAGCTTTTGAAAAGTGTGTATGACAAGCTTCCGAAACGTATAGAAGGGACAATAACTCTTAATTCAAATGGAATAGCCACATTTAGTCCAAACACTGAGGAGGAAAACTAATTATTATGAAATTAAAGGTAAAAAAACCAACAGGTGGACAGATTGCAACTGCGATTTTACTACTCATTTTAGGAATTTTAATTTCAATGCAGATAAAGAGTGTTAAACAGAGCAATGAACTGAAAAACCTTGAAAAAGCAAGAGCCATTGAACTTGCTGAACAGATAAACCAGCTGAGAAAGGAAAATAGCAGTTTGAGGGCTCAAATCTATGAGCTGGAGAGCAAGATTAAAGAGTACCAAGATTCTGCCGCAAGTATTAGCAAGACGACAGAGCTTTTAAAAGATGAACTTGACAAGGTAAAGATATTGGCGGGACTTACAGACGTTGAGGGACCTGGTATAATAATTACACTTGACGACAGTAAGCTTCCTGCAACACCGAATGTTGACCCAAACAGCTTTCTTTTGCATGATTCAGATATCCTGCAGGTTATAAATGAACTGAGGGCAGCAGGAGCTGAGGCAATATCAATAAATGACCAGAGAATAGTGGCTACAACAGAGATAAGATGCGCAGGTCCAACAATCAGTATAAACAATACACGCTATTCTGCCCCGTACATAATAAAGGCTATTGGTGATCCCAAAATTTTGAAAAATTCACTGATGATGCGGGGTGGTATTATAGATCTTTTAAAAGAGTTTTCTATTGAGGTTAAAATTGAAGAAGCTTCAAATATTGTAATTCCAAGGTATACAGGGACTTTGAAATTCAATTACGCAAAGATAAAGAGTGAGGGAAGTTGATGAGAAGATGGTTGTACTTATACTTGCATTGGTAATAGGTATCTTAATAGGAATGTTTATTCCAGTGAGTATTCCACAGGATTATTCCTCATATGTTGCGGTAGGACTTCTTGCAGCACTTGATTCAATTTTTGGTGCTTTGAAATCGACCTTGAAGGGTGATTTTAAAATTGACATATTTATCTCAGGTTTTGTTGGAAATACATTAATTGCTATGCTTTTTGCATATTTGGGCGACAAGCTTGGTATTCCTTTGTACCAAGCGGCAGTTGTGGCGTTTGGGGTCAGAATTTTTCAGAACTTTGGTGAGATGCGAAGAGTGCTTTTGCTAAAAAACAAGAGTTTAACTAAGGAGGAGAACAAGAATGATTAGTTTTGACACTGAAAAAATGACTGTTGCTCAGCTAAAAGTAATTGGTGTTGGTGGGGCGGGTAATAATGCAGTAAATAGGATGATTGATGTTGGAGTCTCTGGAGTTGAATTTATTGCAGTAAATACAGACAAACAAGCTCTGCAGCGTTCTAAAGCTCATTATAAGATTCAAATAGGTGAAAAGATAACAAAAGGACTTGGAGCAGGAGCCGATCCGGAAATTGGGAGAAAAGCAGCAGAGGAGAGCAAAGAAGACATTGCGCAGGTTTTAAAAGGTGCTGACATGGTATTTATAACAGCGGGTATGGGTGGTGGTACAGGAACAGGTGCGTCACCTGTGGTTGCTGAGATTGCAAAAGAGCTTGGAATATTGACTGTTGCAGTTGTCACAAAGCCGTTTAAGAGTGAAGGTGCAAAACGCAGAATCAATGCAGAAAAGGGAATTGAGGAGCTCAAGAAGATTGTAGATACCATAATAATTGTGCCTAATGATAGGCTGTTTATGCTCTCAACAAATAAGAGTCTAAAAATATCAGATGCCTTCAGAATGGCAGACGATGTTCTAAGGCAGGGTGTTCAGGGCATTTCTGATATAATATTAAATCCGGGGCTTATCAATGTTGACTTTGCAGATGTTAGAGCTATTATGATGAATAAAGGATATGCACATATGGGTATTGGGAAGGCAAAGGGCGATGATAAAGTTCTAAAGGCCTTGGAGCAGGCTATTAACAGCCCGCTTTTAGAAACATCAATAAAAGGTGCAAAGGGAGTTTTAGTAAATTATACAGGTAACCCAGAAGAGCTTCTGCTTGATGAGATTGAAAAGGCAAATGAACTTATCTCATCTGAGGCGGATGAGAATGTCAACTTTATCATGGGGATTGTGTTCAACGAAGAGATGAAGGATGAAGTACAAGTCACTGTCATTGCAACTGGCTTTGATTCCATTGAAGAAAACCAGCAGAGTCAACAGAGCAGTAAGATTTCTTCATCAAAAGTGGGTAATTTGCAGAGCCTTTTCCAGGACGATGATATATTTGAGATACCAATATTCTTGAAGAACAAAAAATAAAAAACAAGTCAAAATGAAATGAAATCCCCCTGTAATATGGCAGGGGGTTTTTTAATGTAGAAATGTAAGGGAATTTGTAAGAAAGAAAAATTTAGTTTATTTTGTATTTTGACATAAATTTTACTTGTAGAGAAGTATAATTATTACATAGAAATACCATTCTGAAAGGCACAATATTTTGAATAAAACATGATTATTTATGCTGACGTTTATGTTCTGGAAAACCTGGTTATCAACTACTTTATCTTGCTGACAACTGCATATTTTACAAAAACAAACGTTAATAGTTTCAGAATTCTTTTAGGAAGTATTATTGCCTCAATCTATTCTCTTTTACAGTTTTATCCTCTCATGCAGTTCTTATATTCAGTATTTGGCAAGATGGTTGTGTCTGTATTAATTGTGTATCTTACCTTTTGGCCAAAAGAATTTTTAGTCTTTCTAAGACAGCTCCTGAGTTTTTATCTTGTCACAATAATGTTTGGTGGTATGGTGTTTTTCCTCTATTATATAACAAAAGATACCTTTGTGGTTGGTATTCAAATAAAACTTAAAAATGTACTAATAGCTCTTGGTTGTTCTTTGATTGTGCTTAAACTCTCATATGAGCTAATAGTCAAGAGAATAATACAAAGAATCCCTTATGAGATACATAAAATTCAAGATAAATGACGCAGAATACAACTGCATAGCCTATGTTGATACAGGGAATAATCTAAGAGAGCCGTTTTCAGGAAGACCTGTGGTGATAATTGAGAAAGATTTATTGAACGAAAATTGTAAGCAAGCAGATATATCTGCTCAAAATTTAGAAAATCTTCAAAAACAGCTTGGCAACAGAATTGTTCTCATTCCTTATAACTCTATTGGACAGGAACATGGAGTTTTAGTTGGAGTAATACCTGATGAGTTTTACATCTCAGACAACAAAAGTACATGGACAAAGAAGGACGTGGCAATTGCCCTATATGACAAAAAGATATCAAGCAGGTATTCAACCTTGCTTGGTCCTGATTTAATCTGATTTTTAAGGAGGGGTAAAGAATGGAATTTAGATCAAGACTTTTGAATTATGTTTTGGGCCTTTTAAAAAAGCTTGGTTTTCAGCTTTCTGATTCACAAATAACTGAATTATTTTATGTTGGTGGATGTGAAACATTATCGCCTCCACTTACTCCAGAAGAAGAGACTGAGGTTTTGAATAAGATTCATTATGAAGGAAAGGAAGAACTTAAAAAAGTACTTATTGAGAGAAATTTGAGACTTGTTGTGTATATAGCAAGGAAATTTGAAAATACCAAGGTCAACCTTGAAGATTTGGTACCAATTGGAACAATTGGTCTGATTAAAGCAATAAATACATATAACCCTCACAAAAATATCAAGCTTGCAACGTATGCGTCAAAGTGTATTGAAAATGAGATTTTAATGTTCTTAAGGAGAAACTCTCACAGAAAACTTGAACTTTCGATAGACGAGCCATTGAATATTGATTGGAATGGGAATGAACTTTTGCTTTCTGATGTTTTGGGAACTGACACAGAAGGTGTTTATAGCAGTATTGAAAACAATATAGAAAAAGAAGCGCTCTTAAAAGCAATACAAAAACTTCCAAAGAGAGAGAAAAGAATTGTTGAGTTAAGATTCGGATTTGGAGATGAAGGTGAAAAAACACAAAAAGAGGTTGCTGACTGCTGGGGATTTTTCAAAGTTACATCTCACGTCTTGAGAAAAAGATTATTACAAGGCTTAAAAAAGAACTGGCAAAGATTATATAAGATGAAAATTACTTTCAGAATAATTGCCTCCCTCACAGTAAATAATAAACCTTAGCAAAACTTTTGAAAAAAGGGGGAGGTAGTATTTTGAACAAAGTAGAGATTTGTGGGGTTAACACTTCCACTCTCCCTGTACTAAGTCATGAGGAAAAAGTTGAACTTTTAAAGCGAATGAAAAATGGAGATAAAGAAGCGCGCAAACAATTCATAGAAGGTAACTTGAGACTTGTCTTAAGTGTTGTTCAAAAGTTTGCAAACCGTGGTGAAAATTTAGATGACATTTTTCAGGTTGGTTGCATAGGTCTTATCAAAGCTATTGACAACTTTGACATATCCCAAAATGTCAAATTTTCAACATATGCAGTGCCAATGATAATTGGGGAGATAAGAAGGTATCTTAGGGACAACAATACAATGAGAATATCAATGTCATTGAAAGACACAGCCTATAAGGCACTTAAAATAAAAGAAAAGTTTATAAGCCAAAATAATAGAGAACCATCATTAGAAGAAATAGCCAAAGAGCTTTCTATATCAAAGGAAGACCTTGTTTTTGCTCTTGACTCTATTCAAGAACCTATTTCCCTCTATGAACCAGTCTTCCAAGATAGCACTGATACAATGTATGTGGTTGACCAAGTCAGTGACCAAAAATCTTGCGAAAGTGTATGGCTTGAAGAGATATCATTGAAAGATGCCTTGAGCAGGCTCACAAAACGCGAAAAAGAGATTTTATACCTGAGATATTACAAAGACAAAACACAAATGGAAGTAGCAACTATTGTTGGTATTTCACAAGCGCAAGTGTCAAGAATAGAGAAAAGTGCAATTGGACATATTAAGAAGTATATTTAGTTTTTCTCTGTTGACAATTTATGCATTGAAAATTTATAATAATCTAAAGTTGTCATAAGCCTTTTACCTTATTCACAAAGTAAGGTAAAAGGCTTTATAAATTTTAAGGGGGCAATGGCAGGATGGCTTTGATTGATATGACTATTCCTGATTATTTTGATATGATAGCAAAAAAGTATGCAGAAAATCTTGCTGTAATTTATCATCATAAAAAAATTTATCTCACATATACTGAGCTAAAAAAAATGGTAGAAGATGCAGCAAAGGGATTTATGGCAATAGGAATTCAAAAAGGTGAACATGTTGCTGTGTGGGCAACAAACAGGTTAGAATATCTTATCTCTATTTTTGCTCTTGCAAAGATTGGAGCTGTTTTGGTTACAGTAAACACTAACTACAAAATCTACGAACTTGAATATCTGCTAAAACAATCAGATAGTTCAACTCTCATATTTATAGAAGGTTTTAAAGATTCTAATTATCTTGAGATTGTAAAAAAACTAAATCCTCAGCTTGCTACTTGTGAAAAAGGAAAACTTGAGAATCCGAATTTACCATATTTAAAAAGACTAATTTTCATTGGAGAAGAGCCTCAAAAAGGGATGTATACTTGGAATGAAGTTGTAGAACTTGGGAAGAAGGTTACAGACGAAGATCTTTACCAAAGACAAAGAAGCCTGCATCCTGATGAGGTTATAAATATGCAGTACACCTCTGGAACAACAGGGTTTCCAAAAGGGGTTATGCTCACACACAGAAATATTCTAAACAACGCTTATGCAATTGCTGAGTGCATGAAACTCACTCATAAGGACAGGCTTTGTATTCCTGTTCCATTTTTCCATTGTTTTGGACTTGTACTGGGCATCACTGCTTGTGTAACAAAAGGTGCTACAATGGTACCTCTTGACCATTTCAATCCACTTATGGTAATGGAAACAGTCCACTATGAAAGATGTACGGCTCTTCATGGTGTACCAACAATGTTCATTGCAATCCTGCAGCATCCTGATTTTGACAAGTTTGATTTTTCTTCACTCAGAACTGGTATCATGGCGGGAGCACCTTGTCCTATCAAAGTTATGAGGGAAGTTGTTGAGAAGATGAATATGAAGGAAATAACAATTGCATATGGTCAGACAGAAGCATCTCCTGTGATAACTCAAACAAGGGTAGACGACCCGCTTGAGTTTAGAGTGTCAACTGTGGGGAAGCCATTAGAAGGTGTTGAGATTAAAATAGTTGATGTAAACACAAAAAAAGAGGTGCCAAACGGGACAATTGGTGAGATTTGTGCAAGGGGCTATAATATCATGAAAGGGTATTATAAAATGCCTGAGGCAACGAGGCAGGCAATTGACCAAGATGGTTGGCTTCACACAGGGGATTTAGGGTACATAGACCAAAATGGATATTTGAGAATTACTGGAAGGCTCAAAGACATGATAATAAGAGGTGGGGAAAATATATATCCGCGTGAAATAGAAGAGTTTTTATACACACACCCTGCTGTCAAGGATGTTCAGGTGGTTGGAGTTCCAGACAAAGTCTATGGTGAGGAGATAATGGCGTTTATAATTTTAAAAGATGGGGCAAAAGTTTCTGAGGAAGAGATAAAAGAATATGTAAGGCAAAACTTATCACGTCACAAAACCCCCAAATATGTCATGTTTGTCGATAGCTTTCCTACAACTGCTAATGGCAAGGTCCAAAAGTACAAGCTTCGTGAGATGGCGATAGATATGTTAAATCTTCACGATGCAGCAAATATTGAAACAGCCTAAAAATGTTGCAAAGTGTGGGTTGAATCTAAACAAATTAATATGTTAGAATTATTAAAACCGTTTTTGGAGGGAAGAAAGGATGCAGCTTAGATACAACCTTGAAATATCGCCAAAGGGCAATCTTTCATGGGAAGGGATTGACCTTCTTGATTTGATAGGGATGTACGGAACACCTCTTTATGTTATGAATGAGAGAATGATTAGGGAAAATATAAATAGATTCAAAAACGCATTACAAAAATATTTTGGAGAAAATGGACTGATAATCTATGCCTCAAAAGCTTTTTGTACAAAAGCAATGTGCCAGATTGCAAAACAAGAAGGGATAGGACTTGATGTTGTCTCAGGCGGAGAGCTTTACACTGCTCTTTCGGTAGATTTTCCAACTGATAAAATATTTTTCCATGGAAATAACAAAACATATGATGAGCTTGAAATGGCAGTTGAAAAGGAAGTAAAAATTGTAATTGACAACTTTGATGAGCTTGAGATGCTGAGTCTTATTTGTGAGACAAAGGCAAAGCGTGCAGATGTTCTTATCAGAGTAAAGCCGGGAATTGAAGCACACACTCATGAATTTATTCGAACAGGTCAGATAGACTCTAAGTTTGGTGTTGCCCTTGAAAACGGTGAAGCATTTTCAATGGTGAAAAAGATATTAGAGAAAAAGCAGCTAAACTTACTTGGCCTTCACTGCCATATAGGTTCACAGATTTTCGAGACAGCACCATTTAAGCTTGCAGCAAGGGTTATGCTTGAGTTTATATTAAAAATAAAGAAAGAACTTGGTTATGAAATAGAGATTTTGGATTTAGGCGGCGGATTTGGTATTAAATACACTGCATTTGACCAGCCACCTCAATTAGAAAAGTTTATAGAGGCTATAGCTGAAGAGGTAGAAGAATTTTGCCAGCAAAAAGGGCTCAAAAAACCTTTTATAGTCTTAGAGCCAGGGCGTTCGATTGTTGGTGAGGCTGGAATTACTCTTTACACAATCGGTAGTATAAAAGAGATTCCCAATGTCAGAAACTATGCATCTGTTGACGGTGGCATGACAGACAATCCCCGCTATGCACTTTACCAGGCAAAATATGACGCATATGTTGTTGAAAATCCGCTTGGCGAAAAGACAAAAGTTTACACAATTGCAGGAAGATGTTGCGAGTCGGGAGATATACTCATTAAAGACATAAAACTTCCTGAGCTAAAAACAGGGCAGCACCTTGCTATCTTAGCAACAGGTGCATATAATTATTCTATGTCGAGCAATTACAACAGATTTCCACGTCCGGCGGTTGTACTTTTAAAAGACGGACAAGCTAAAGTGATTGTGAAGCGTGAGACATATGAAGATATAGTCAGAAATGATTTAGAAATATAAAAGGTTGTGGAGAGAAAGAATTATGAGTCTGCCAGATATTTCAACGATGTTACTTAGAATTCCAGGTCTTTTATTCGCAATATCTGTACACGAAGCAGCCCATGGATATGTTGCTTATTTGCAAGGAGATGATCTTCCAAAAAGGCAGGGAAGGATTACATTAAATCCGCTGCCACATATTGATATTTTTGGAATAATCGCTTTGATGTTATTTGGTTTTGGGTGGGCAAAACCTGTTTTAACAGACCCGAGAAACTACAAAAATCCAAAGGTCGGTATGGGAATTACTGCTTTGGCTGGACCTGTAGCAAATATTTTATCTGCAATTGCATTTGCTCTAATTTTAAAGTATGTTGACAGTTACAGTCTTATTTCAAACAGGTATATTTTAGTTATGCTGCAGCAGGCATATTTAATAAATGTATATCTTGCTGTGTTTAACCTCTTACCAATACCGCCACTTGATGGCTCGAAAATATTATTTCTATTTGCACCAGCAAAATATATGGAATTTTACGATAGATTTGAAATAATTGGGCAGATAATACTAATTGCATGCATATTCTTTGCACCGTATCTGCTTTCGTTTGTACTGCAACCAATTGCTTATTTTATCTTTAGTTTCATAGATATTATCGTGAAACTATTTCCTTAAAAGTTTTTTTGGAATGTAAAATTTGAAACATCAAAGGATGGGAGAAGGTTAGAATGAAAAGGGTTTTATCAGGTACAAGACCGACAGGTATTTTACATTTGGGCAACTACTTTGGTGCAATAGAAAGTTGGGTAAAACTCCAAGACCAATATGAATGTTTCTTTTTTGTTGCTGACTGGCATGCACTTACAACAGGGTATGAAGATACTTCAAATTTAAGAGAATATACAAAACAGGTAGTTATTGATTTTTTGGCATGTGGGCTTGACCCAAATAAGTGCACAATATTTGTTCAGTCGCATGTGCCAGAACACGTGGAGCTTCATCTTTTGTTTTCAATGATAACGCCACTTTCTTGGCTCTACCGGTGCCCAACTTATAAAGACCAGATGAGAGAGCTAAAAGAGCGAAATATCGCGACATATGGTTTTTTGGGGTATCCCTGTTTGCAAGCAGCAGATATCTTGATATACAAAGCTGAGCTTGTGCCGGTTGGGGAAGACCAGCTTCCACATTTGGAACTGACAAGAGAAATTGCAAGAAGGTTCAATTACTTGTATGGACAGACTTTCCCAGAACCACAACCAATTTTAAATACCGTGAAAGTTTTAATTGGCACAGATGGACGAAAGATGAGTAAAAGCTATGGCAATACAATTGCTTTGTCTGAAGATTTAGAAAGTGTGAGAAAAAAGGTAATGAACATGGTCACAGACCCTGCAAGAATCAGAAAGAACGACCCTGGTCATCCTGAGGTTTGTACTGTATTTGCTTATCACAAGATTTTTAGTCAAAATTCCATTGATGAGATAGAATCAAGTTGCAGGGAAGGGAAAATTGGCTGTGTTGAATGTAAAAAGAAGCTGTTTGAAAGTCTTTCTCAGTTTTTAGAGCCAATTCAAAGTAGAAGAAAAGAGCTTGAAAATGATATAGACTATGTTTTTGGTGTGATTGAGGAAGGTGCAAAAAAGGCACGCGCTATTGCATCCAAAACATTAAAAGAGGCAAAGGATAGGGCAGGGCTGTTATGAGCTTTGAGGTAAAGCTTCCCAATTTTGAAGGGCCGCTTGACCTATTGCTTTATCTTATAAAAAAGGAAAAGATAAACATCTACGAAATTCCAATTGCTGAGATTACTAATCAGTATCTAATGTATATAAAGCATTTAGACAGCATAAATGTGGACTCTGTATCTGAATTTTTGGTTATGGCAGCAACACTTTTGGAGATTAAATCAAAGATGCTTTTACCAAAACTGCAACAGGAGGAAGAGGACCCAAGGCAGGAACTTGTTGAAAGACTTAGAGAGTATCAAAAGTACAAAGAGGTGGCAATTTACTTAAAAGAAAATCATCCGTATAGAGAAAGTTACAAAAGAGCAGTTAGTTTTGAAACTTTTGAGAAGGATTTTGCAATAAAGCTTGAGATAAATAAACTTTTTGAGGCATATAGAAATGTTTTAACAAAAAGAGAAACAATTCCTGTTGAAAATGAGAATGACAAGAAGCTCCAAGAGATAACTAAAAAGCCAACAATTTCTATTTTAAAGGTGATAAGACAAGTCCTTGAGCATATAAAACAAAGAGGTGCTTTATATTTTAGCGCTCTTATAAAAGGAATTTCAAAAGAGGAGATAGTGTACAGATTTTTAGCTATTTTAGAGCTATGTAAATTAGGACATATTTCTGTACATCAGCAAAAGATGTTTGACGACATTAAAATTACAAAAAAGTAGCGAGGTTCAAAAAGATGGATAAAATGGCTGCAAAGTCAGTGATTGAAAGTATACTTTTGTTAAGTACATCACCGCTTGAAATAGGCAAAGTTGCAAAAATTTTAGGTATCTCTGAAGAAGAAGTAGAAAATTATGTTGAGGAGCTGAAAGAAGAGTACATTGCAGAGAAAAGAGGTTTTTTGATTGTAAAAGAAGAAAAAGGATATGTTTTGATTACAAACCCTGAGAATTCAAAGTATATAAAAGAGTATTTTGAGTTTGAACAAAAACAGTCTTCACTTTCACAGGCTGCATACGAGGTGCTATCTATAGTTGCACTAAATGGACCAATAACAAGACAGGAGATAGAAAAAATAAGAGGGGTTAACTGTGAAAATGTAATAAAAAATCTGCTGGAAAAAGGGCTTATAAAAGAAGCGGGTAGGCTTGACACAATAGGAAGACCGACTTTGTATGAGGTGACAGAACTTTTTTACAACTCCTTAGGGATAAAAAATTTAGAAGAATTAAAACAAAAGCTTGTTGAAGCTAAAGAGGATACATCAATTTGATGTATCCTCTTTTTGTTTTGTGGGAATAATTATAATAAAGTTTGTCCTCTGAGAAGGAAGAAGTTTAAAAAAACTTGAAGTGTATTTTTTTAATCTTGCTTTTAGCTGCCATGGTATATCTCTGCTTGCCTAAAGTTTTTGAGATTGAGGCAGAAGTTAAAGAGTGCGTAAAGATTAGGTTAAAGTTTAAGTTCTTAATATTTTATATCAAAACATTCTCTTACAAGTTTCCAAATAGAAGTAAATACAAAGAAGTGCCTATTGTAAAGAAAAAAGGAAACGCAGTTTTAAAAATCTATGGGAGCTTTTCAAAATATTTCTATCGATTTCCAGTCTAAAAGTAGAAAGTGTTGTTGTAAGGTTACATTGCAAAGATGTTTTTATCTTGAGCATTTTAAGTGGAATAGTATTCTCTTTGCAGGGGATATTATTATCGTATGGGCAAGATGTGAAAATTGAGTATAAAAGATTTTCTGAAGGTCAGCTTATTGAAAGCTATTTTAAGCTAAATTTAAGGCTAAAAGTTTTTCCCCTGCAAATTGTCAAAAATTCAGAAAGAATAATAGAAAATCTGAGGGGTGTTAAGTTGTGGCACATCCGATTGAGATGTTGATGCAAACTGCTATGGAGAATTTAAAACAGATGATTGATGTAAACACAATTGTGGGTGATGCTGTCCAGAGTTCTGGCGGTGCTGCAATTATTCCGGTTTCTAAAGTGTCATTTGGATTTGTTGCGGGCGGTGGAGATATAAAACAGGAAAGCAGCAAGAACAACAAGACAGATGAAAATTCTCCTCTTTTTGCAGGTGGAACTGGTGCTGGAATTTCGGTTATGCCCATCGCCTTTTTGGTTGTAACACAGGATCAAATAAGACTTTTGAATGTATCTGCAAATAGCAGTGTTGAAAGGATTATTGATATTATTCCATCTATTATTATTGAAGATATAAAGGAAATTATTCAAAGAAGATGATAGCAAAAGCTTGCTATCATCTTTTTTTATCAGAGAGAATAAAAATTAAACAGGAAAACAATGGACAAAAAGAGGTGTGTAGCAAGTGAAAAAAAGAAAAATTATAAAGACCAGTTCAGATTCACCAAGTAATTTCTAGGGTGCCAAGTTATTGGTAGTTTTGATTTTAGTGTCTTTTGTAATGCTTTCAAAATATCAATGTTTCAAGATTAACGGTTTTAGTTTTGAAGATCTCAGAAGATTATCTGTACGATGAAAAAGTTTACAATAATACAAAAGACTTCATCAGAAATTTTTTAGAAGTAAAGAGTATATTTGGGAATATTTTAAAAAATACTCAACTGACAAAAAAGAGGCAGATACTTTTTTGTATCCAGCAGATGGACAAATAGAAATTTCCCAAGATGGAGAGTATTTTATAGTTGTTGCAAAAGCAACCAACATAATTGCTCCATGCAGTGGTAAGGTTGTCTCTATAAAAAACAAAGCTGGTAGATTTGACATTGTAATTCAGGACAAGAAAAAGGTCTTGTACATATTAGAGAATTTAGATAGCACATATATACAGAAAGGTAAGACAATAAAAAAGGGTGAGATAATTGGGCAGAAAAGGCCATTTGAAATTTCGGAGAAGGATTTTATATATTTTAAAAGGGAAGGTGGTATGTAGTTTGTTCATTTTTTACAAATGACTTGTTAACTCACGATATGTTATACTAAATTTAGACAGAATTCGACAAAAGGCAAAGCTTAAAATAGAGGATGTGGCAAAGTGGAACTAAGGATTAAAATACTTATTGTAACAATCTTAATAGCATTTTACCCTCGTCAATTGTGGCTGCGTATGTTATGACAAACGTAATACCTCAGTATGAGAAAATAACTTATGACTATTTCATAAATCAACAAAAAAATCGTTAGAGAGGATAACACAAAAAGTATTTGATGACATGACAATCATAGCAAAGGACTATTCTATCTGGAATGAGATTTACCAGGCAGTTCTAAACGATGATTTCACAACAATTGAGTTTTACTGGACAAATTGGTTAAGCCAAAAACCATATGACTTTTCAATTATTGTTGGTTTTTACAAAAAGAGAGGTATTATTGCATCGTATTCAAGGTATCAACCTCTCAGGGATATAATTACTGAAAACTTGTTTGAAGTTGTACAAAAGACAATAAACAAAAAGTATGGTTATAATGATATCAATTTAATACCTGTTGAAAAAGGTTTTTTGAAATTTAATGAGAGAGTCTATGCTTTTGTTTGCTCTCCTGTTTTAGATAACAAAGATTTAAACAAGCCAGTAATTGGAGCTCTTTTTTTGGCAAGAGAGATAAAAGAGTTTGTCTCTTTAATTCAGCCTTTTGTTGTAAATAAGGCCTATTTTCAACCTAAAGGAATTTTGAGTCACACAAATAAGTTAGTCAGAAACGAACTTGTCATATACGATACAAATAATAACTTTCTTGGCAGTATAGTTGTAGACCATGACGAAAAGCCTCTTGTTATGATAAAAAGACGTTTTGAAAAACTTTTGTTAATCATTTTTATTCTGTTAACACATCTAACTTTGTTTATATCATTTGCAAGTGGAGTATATTTGACAAGGAAAATACTTAAACTTGAAGAATATGCAATAAAACTGTTTTCGACAATAAACGGTAAAGCTACAGTTCCAAAACCAGCTATAAAAAGAGAAGGAAAATTCGAAAATGTAGAGGTAATACTCACTTATTTTTCAAATGAAATAAAAAACAGAATTTCAATTTTGCAGAAGCAGGATGAGCTTTTAAGAGAACTTTTTGAAAAAGAGAAGAGGAATTTTGAAGGAGCAATTAAACTTCTTATATCTTTAATTGAAATGAAAGACCCATATACAAAAGGACATGCTGAAAGGGTGATGAAGTACAGTAAAGAGATTGGGCAAAAACTTGTCAATCAAAAAGGATATAACATAAATTTATTTGATTTAGAAATAGCTGCATACCTACACGACATTGGTAAAATTGTAGTGCCAGAAAATATTCTCAACAAAAGAGGAAAGCTCACTGATGAGGAATATTCTATTGTCAAAAGGCATTCATTAGATGGTTATAACATTCTTTCAAATATTGAATACTTTGATAGTATAAAAGAGATTGTTCTATATCACCATGAGAATATTGATGGAAGTGGCTATCCACTTGGTATAAAAGGAGATAAAATTCCTATAGAGTCCAAAATAATAGCAATAGCGGATGTATTTGATGCACTTTCAACTGACAGACCCTACAGAAAAGCCTTTTCTGAAGAGGAAGCACTTAAGATAATGAAAGAAGATGTGGGGAAAAAATTTGACCCTGAGATATTTGAGGCTTTCTTAGAGGTTTTAGAAGAGGAAAAAAAATTTAAATGTTGAGATGAAGATAGATGGACAAGTACAAACTTAAAGCATTACTTGAGTCTGATGAAGGACCTAAACTTGATTTTAAAAGTAAGCTTTCTTTAGAAACAGAAAGTGAAAAAAAGGAACTTGTAAAGGATGTAATTGCTATTGCAAATTCAAGAGGTGGCAGAGGATATATCATCTTTGGTGTTGAAGACAAAACCAAAAGAATTGTTGGAATAAACGATGACAATATTACCGAGGAGAAAATTCAGCAGACAATCTCAAGCAGATGTGACCCGCCTGTTTCAATTAAGTTTGAGATTGTGGAGTATGAAAGTAAAAAATTAGGAATTCTTACTATTTACAAAAGCAGTTTGCGCCCCCATCAAATGGTCCAAAATGGAGTGTTTTATATAAGACGTGGATCTACAACAGATGTTGCAAAACGAGAAGAGATTGCTTCTATGTTTGGAGAAAGTGGTATTGTCAACTTTGAAATGACAATTATAAGAAATGCAAATATTTCTGACTTTGATCCGGATTTGATAAACTTATTTTTTAAAAAAAGCGGAATTGCTTCTGAGTGGGACAATCCAATTTTACTCGAGAGTTTTGGAATTATTCAAAGAGACAGAGAAAACGGAAATTTTTATCCTACTATGGCTGGAATGCTTGTCTTTGGTAAGTGCCCAGAGCGTTTTATACCTTCTGCTTATTTGATTTTTGAATTTTTTGACCACAACCGAATTATTTGTGGTAACATATATAGTATAATAAATGCAGTGATAAGTGATCTCACGAGTAAATATCCTCGAAAGAATTTATGGGCACTGTTTGAGGCTGTGGCAAATGCTCTTGTACACAGAGACTATTATGATATAACAAGGGCAGCAGCTGTCAAAATTAGTGAGAAATTTATAGAAATTGTGAACCCAGGGTGTCTTTTAGAGGGTAATATGGTTTATAATATGGGAAGGGAGATTATACCCCGAAGGCGGAATCCTTGGATTTACCAAAAGATGATAGTTTTGGACGAACATAATCTATTCTTAAGAGGCGGTAAAGGTCTTAGAAGAATTAAAAAGACTTATCCTTCTGCAAAGATAATAAATATAAATTCTCAGAACACCTTTAAGATTATCTTACCGCCAATAGATAAACTGTAAAGAGGAGTATGTATCAAAGATGGTGAAAGGTAAGGTTGTGAATTTGCATCCTACATCATCAAGGTTTTTTAGGATAGGAATTAAACATTATGAAAAAGGTGAGATAGATCTTGCCATTGAAAGGCTGAAAAGAGCGCTTGAGCTTGATAGTAAGAATATTGAGATAAAATTCAACTTGGCAGGACTTTTAGCCCAGGTGGGAGACTTTGAAAATTCAAATAGGCTTTTGCAAGAACTTGCTCAAGACAATCCTGAGTTTTACGATTCACTTTTTGGACTTGGTTGTAATTTCTTTGAGATGGGCAAGCTAAAAGAAGCAAAACATTTTTTAAAAAGGTACCTTCAACTTAGCAATAACAAGGAATTTAAGGAAGCAGCAGAGGACCTCCTTGACTTTATAGAGACTCAACAGGAATTTGAAAAAGAACAAAGAGAGATGGAGAAACTTACAAAACTTTTAGAAAGAGGTAATTTTCTTTTAGAAAATGGTCGATATGAAGATGCTGTAAAATATTTTAAGATGATATTGTCCAAAGACGATACAATCTTTGCTGCAAGAAATAATTTGTCACTTGCTTATTTTTATATGGGGGAGATTGAAAAAGCAATACAGGAAGCAAAAAAGGTTTTAGAAGTTGATAAATACAATGTGTATGCAAATTGCAATTTAGCATTTTTTTACAGCACAATTGGCAAAACAAAAGAGCTTAGAAAACAGCTGAAAACAATATTGGACCTTAAGACGTACGACTATAAAGACAAGATTAAAGTGTTAGACACATTGATAAAATTAAACCAACATGCTGCAATTGCTGAGAGGGCAGCAGAGCTTTTTGAAATTACAAAAGAGCCTTATTTTAAGCATATCCAGGCTATCAGTTTGTACAATACACGGCAGTATATAAAAGCCAAAAAGATATGGCAAGAGCTGAAAAGAAGTTATAATATGCCTGAGATAAAGATTGACTACTTTCTAAAGAAAGTTGATAATGTGATAAAGACCTTTAAAAAGGACACAATAGACTATTTTGAAACAGGTAGTGAAGCTATATCACTATCCGAAGAAAAAGAGTTTAGAAAACAACTTCAAAAACACATTGACTTGTACTTTTCTCAGACATTTGAAGAAAATGCAAACAAAATAGTGGATATTATAACCAAAAATGTAAAGTTAAATGATAAGGAGAAAAATGACGTTTATAGACTTCTAAGTACTCTTCCGCTTGAGAGAAAAAGACTAAACCTTGCTGCAATTGCGGCAGTTGTCTATTACGTGTACAAAAAATACCTTTGCGGGCAAAAAGTAAATCAGAAAGATATAGCAGGACATTTTGGTATTTCTCAGACAGTTTTCTCAAGATGGTTTAAGGAATTCAAGGGACTTTTATTAGGAGAAGATGTATAAGCTGTAAACTTTATTTTGTACAGAAGGAGGAGCATACGTAAGATGGAAAAAGTAAAAGTTACTCTTCCGGATGGTAAAGTAATTGAAGTTGAAAAGTCGACTTGTGCTTTAGATTTAGTAAAATCGATTAGCATGAAACTTTACAAAGAGGCAGTGGCGTGCAAGATAAATGGAATTTTAAAAGATTTGTGGACAAAGCTGGATGAGGATTGTAGTTTTGAAGTCATTACATTTTCAAGCGATGAAGGAAAAAAAGTGTACTGGCACACAACTTCACACATCTTAGCCCAGGCAGTCAAAAGGATTTTTGGTGACAAAGTCAAGCTTGGTATTGGACCTGCTATTGACAATGGTTTTTATTATGACTTTGATGTTGACGAGTCTATTACAATGGAGCTTTTGGGAAAGATTGAGGAAGAGATGCAAAAAATAATAAAAGAAGACTTAAAGATTGAAAGATTTGAACTCACAAGAGATGAGGCAATCAAGTTTATGCAGGAGAGGGGAGAAAATTATAAAGTTGAGCTTATAAATGACATTCCAGAGGATGAAACTATATCTTTTTACAGGCAAGGTGAATTTGTTGACCTTTGCACAGGACCCCATCTTCCTTCAACAGGGAGAGTGAGGGCATTCAAACTACTTTCTGTGGCAGGTGCGTATTGGCGCGGAAATTCTAAAAATAAGATGCTTCAAAGAGTTTATGGAGTATCATACGAGAAAAAATCGCAACTTGATGAACACCTTTCAATGCTTGAAGAAGCAAAGAAAAGAGATCATAGAAAGCTTGGAAGAGAACTTGATTTATTTGACATATTTGACGAAGGACCAGGATTTCCTTTCTTTTTGCCAAAAGGGATGATTATAAGGAACATATTAGAGGATTTTTGGAGAGAGGAACATAAAAAAAGAGGTTATCAGGAAATAAAAACTCCTATAATGTTGACAAAAGACCTTTGGATTCAGTCAGGACATTGGGATCATTATAAAGAAAATATGTATTTTACCAAAATAGATGATCAGGAATTTGCAATAAAGCCTATGAACTGTCCAGGTAGTATATTGGTGTATAAGAGAAAGCAACATTCATATAGGGAACTTCCTCAGCGTTTGTGTGAACTTGGGCTTGTTCACAGGTATGAGCTATCTGGTGTATTGCATGGTCTTATGAGAGTAAGATGCTTTACACAAGACGATGCTCATATATTCATGTTACCTTCACAGATAAAAGATGAAATAAAAGGTGTAATTGAGCTTATTGACTATTTTTATAGTGTGTTTGGTTTCAAATATCATGTTGAACTTTCAACAAGGCCCGAAAATTCAATGGGAACAGATGAGCAATGGAATATGGCTGAAACTGCCCTTAAAGAAGCTTTAGAGGAAGTAGGTATAAATTACAAAATAAATGAAGGTGACGGAGCTTTTTATGGACCCAAAATTGATTTTCATCTTGAAGATAGTTTGAAAAGAACATGGCAGTGTGCAACAATTCAACTTGATTTTCAAATGCCAGAAAGGTTTGACTTATATTATATAGGTGAAGATGGTGCAAAACATAGGCCGGTAATGTTACACAGAGTTGTCTTTGGCAGTATAGAGAGGTTTATTGCAATACTTACTGAACACTTTGCTGGTGCATTTCCGGTATGGTTAGCACCAACTCAAATAAGAGTAATACCAGTATCTGATAATTTCAATGATTATGCAGCAAAAATATCCCAAACACTAAAGGAAAATGGATTCAGAGTTGAAGAAGACTACAGATCAGAAACTGTAGGATATAAAATAAGAGATGCCCAATTACAAAAAATACCATATATGGTGATTGTTGGTGAAAAAGAACAAAAAAATAATACGATAGCAGTGAGAGATAGGAGGAAAGGTGATTTAGGGGCTTTTACTATTGAGGAGTTTATTAAGTTAGTTAGAGAAAAAGTTGAAACAAAGGCGATAGAATAGAAAAAAAAATAGAGGCTGCAAGCAACGTGAAAGGAATTAATTGGGCTTTGGCAGCCTTTTTTAAAATAGATTTTTTCGTTAGAAATATTTTTGAAAGGATGCTTGAAAATGAAAATTTTTTGGGAGAATCCTTATGAAGAACTTTTAGAGTACTTAGAGAAAAATTCATACAAATCTCCGTTGATTATATGTGATAAGAATACATATAATGTTTGTGGAAATAAAATTCATAAACTAATAAAAAATACAGGGATTGAATGCAGGGTAGTATGTTTTGATAGTGAAAATTTAGTTGCTGATGAATATGCAATTGGCAGGGTATTGTTTGAGACAAGCAACAATGATATTCTTCGTTGGAGTGGGAAGTGGAACAATCTCAGATATAACACGATATACAGCCTATAAGCTAAAAATTCCTTTCATTTTGTTTCCAACAGCACCTTCGATGGATGGTTTTACATCTTCTGGTGCTGCACTTACAATTGACAATTTAAAGACAACAGTTGCAGCAAAAGCCCCTGAAGCTGTATTTATTGATAATGAAGTAATAGATAACGCTCCTTTAACTTTAAAAAAAGCAGGTTTTAGAGATTTGATGGGAAAGATTACTGCTTTTCTCGACTGGCAACTTTCGCATTTTCTAACAGGTGAAAAAATTGACCTTGATGTACTGGAAACTGTAAAAAATACCTATTTAAAGACTCTTTACGCGATTGAGACCAAAGAATTTTCCAAAAACCTTCTTGAAGGATTGATAATTTCTGGTCTGATGATGACAAAAGTTGGATCTTCAAGACCAGCTTCAGGAAGTGAGCATCATATTTCACATTTTTTAGAATATCATGGTGTTAAAACTTATCATGGCATAAAGGTTGGCTTGGCGACGCTTTATATCTTAAGATTTTATAAACATTTTTTAAGTTTGAGTAAAGATGAAATTCTCGGAATGATACATTATACTCTGGATATAGACGCATGGCAAGATTTGATGAGAAGATATTTTAAATTTGCTTATGAAAGTGTAATTAGAGCAAATCTTGAAAGAGTAAACAGACTGAATGATAAAACTTTCAGAGAAGAACTTATAAAAAAGCTTGTTGAGAAGAAGGATTCAATAGATAAAATAATTTATGAGACACTTACCATTTATAAAGATTTAATCCACGCATATAGATTCTTAGATATGCCAATGCACTATAGAGATCTTGGTATAGATGATGCACTGTTTTTTATAGCTTTTACCTGCGCACCAAACATAAGAGACAGATTTACCATTTTACATCTGTATGAGTTTTTAGGTTTGACACAAGATGTTGTAAATAGTTTTTGAAATACTTTGTTTTAAGGTTTTTGAAGAGGGAAAAAATAATAATGAGATTTCGATTTTTTGGTGATGGATTTATGTATAAAGTATTGGTGGTTGATGATTCAGCATTTATGAGACAGCTCATCAAATCAATCTTAGAGCAGACAGGAAGATTTTCTGTAATGGTTGCTCAGACACCTCTTATTGCCCTTGACAGGGTGAGAAAGTTTAAATTCGATGTGATAACTATTGACTATGAAATGCCGTACATGAACGGTGTTGAACTTATAAAGAAAATAAAAGAAATTACAGACAGCAAAATTTTAATGATAAGTGCATATACGCACCCTGGTGCTCATACCACTTTTGAAGCACTTTCAGCAGGTGCATTTGATTATATTTTAAAACCCTCTGGAGAAGATGAAATAAAAGAGTTTAAGTATGAGCTGATTAAAAAGGTAACTGCTGCATGTGAAGAGTATAAAAAGATCCGGAGCAAAGAAACCTTAGAAGAAATCAAAGGCAGAAAAATTTTGCTCGAAGAAAGCTTAATTGAAAGGGCGAAGTCTGCTAAGGTAGTTGGTATTGGGATTTCAACTGGTGGACCACCTGTTTTAGAAAAGATGTTCAAAAGCCTCAAAAGTGACTTTCCTTTGCCAATCTTGGTCGTTCAGCATATGCCACCAAACTTCACAAAAGCATTTGCAGAAAGGCTTGCATTTATAACATCAAAATGTATTAAAGAAGCAGAAGACAATGAAGAAGTAAAACCAGGATGTATATACATTGCAAAGGGCGGATATCACTTAGCTGTAGAAGAAAGACAGGGGAAACTTTATACAAGGGTACTTGACCTTGAGAAAATAAAAAGCCACAAACCTTCAGCAGATATTCTTTTTAGTTCAATTGCAGAGGCGTGTGAAAAAGATGCTATAGGTATAATTATGACTGGCATGGGCTCTGACGGAAGTGATGGTATATTGGAAATGAGAAAAAAGGGAGCAATTACTATCGCGCAGAACGAAAAGACATGTGTGGTCTTTGGGATGCCTAAGGCAGCTATTGAAATAGATGCAATTGAATTTGTTATGAGCCCTGAGGAGATTGTTGAACTGCTAAATATGATATAGTTACTGCTTTTGAGAATTCATAGTATCTATTTGCTGAAGATGACCCCAACAATTTAATGGTGGTCATCTTTAATTTTGCGCAAAAAATTTTTCAATTAATTGACACTCAAAAATGCTTATGTTATAATAACAAAATGCGTTAATATGGGTGGGAGTTCCTTTCAACATAGGCTGCTCTAAAAAGCTTAATGTCGGTAAATGCTTTCATGAATATACTTGTAAGTTTAAAGAGACAATATTAATGAGAAGGAAATTTTTTCAAGAGGTGATTTAGTTGGCACTACCTCGTCCTGTGCAATATGGAAAAGTACAGAGAATGAGCTATGGAAAAGTAAAAGAGGTTCTGGATTTACCATATCTATTGGAAATCCAGAAAAAGTCATTTCAGTGGTTTTTAGACGAAGGACTTAGAGAGGTTTTGAGAGAGATATCTCCTATCAAGGACTACTCTGAGAACTTGCTTTTAGAGTTTGTGGACTACTATTTTGATGGGCCACCAAAGTATTCTGAGCAAGAGTGTAAAGAAAGAGATGCAACATACGCAAGACCTCTTAAAGTCAAGGTAAGATTAATAAACAAAGAAACAGGTGAAATAAAAGAACAAGACATCTATATGGGCGATTTTCCAATAATGACCGAAACTGGAACATTTATAATTAATGGTGCTGAAAGAGTAATTGTGAGCCAGCTCATACGTTCGCCAGGATGTTATTTTGCATCTTCTATTGACAAACAAGGTCGAAAGATTTTCTCTGGTACTTTGATTCCAAATAGAGGCGCATGGCTTGAGTTCGAGACAGACGCAAGTGAGCTTTTATCTGTGAGACTGGACAGAACAAGAAAAGTACCTTTAACTACATTTCTTAAAGCATTGGGACTTCACAGTCAGCAGTTAATATTTAACAAATTTGGTGAAGATGAGAGATTAAAAGCTTCTCTTGAAAAAGAAGCAAACAAAGGTGAGCTTGGCAATCCAGTTGAAAATGCACTTTTAGAAATTTACAGAAGGCTCAGACCTGGTGAGCCACCAAATGTTGAAAATGCAAAGAATCTGCTAAGGAGGATGTATTTTGACTCACGAGGGTATGATTTGGCAAAAGTAGGAAGATATAAGTTAAATAAAAAATTGTCGTTGTGGAAGAGAATTTTCAACAGAAGAGCTGCTCAAGACATTGTTGATGAGAGAACAGGTGAGATACTTGTAAAAGAGGGCGAGATAATATCAAGAGAAACAGCGCTTGCTATTCAAGATGCAGGTATTAATGAGGTTTTGATATATGTAGAAGATGATAGAGTATTCAAAGTAGTTGGAAACAACACTGTCAAACTTGAGAAGTATGTGGAATTTGATGTCTCTGATTTGAACATCAAAGAACTTGTATATTTACCTGTGTTAAAGGAAATTTTGTCAACAACAAACAATGTAGATGAAATCAAACAGTTGATTAAAGAGAGAGAAAGAGAACTCGTGCCATATTGCCTTACAATAGATGATATATTTGCTGCAACAAGCTATTTCTTGGGCTTAAAATATGGCATTGGTCATACGGATGACATAGACCACCTTGGAAACAGAAGAGTAAGAGCTGTTGGTGAGCTTTTGCAGAACCAACTTAGAATTGGTTTTGCACGAATGGAAAGAGTTATTCGTGAGAGAATGAATATACAGGATATTGCTTCTGTAACACCGCAGACACTTATAAATATACGCCCTGTAACAGCAGCAATTAAAGAATTCTTTGGTTCAAGCCCGCTTTCTCAGTTCATGGACCAGGTAAATCCACTTGCGGCTTTGACAAACAAGAGAAGACTTTCTGCACTTGGTCCTGGAGGTCTTTCAAGAGACAGAGCAGGATTTGAGGTAAGAGACGTTCATCACTCTCACTATGGAAGAATGTGTCCTATTGAAACACCAGAAGGTCCAAACATTGGTCTTATAACATCTTTGGCGACATATGCAAGGGTCAATGAGTATGGATTTTTAGAAACGCCATATAGAAAAGTAGATAAAAAAGAAGCAAGAGTGACTGATGAGGTAGTATACCTTACAGCAGACGAAGAGGACATATATAAGATTGCTCAGGCAACAGAGCCTGTAGATGAGGAAGGAAGATTTATCAACCAGAGAATTACAGTAAGATTTGGTGAGGATATCATTGAGGTTGACAAGCACGAGGTAGACCTTGTTGATATATCACCAAAACAGATTGTTTCTGTATCTACATCATTGATACCATTTTTAGAGAACGACGACGCAAACCGTGCACTCATGGGTTCTAACATGCAACGTCAGGCAGTGCCGCTTTTGACAACAGAAGCTCCAATTATTGGAACAGGTATGGAATACAGAGCTGCAGTAGACTCTGGTGTTTGTGTTCTTGCTAAAAAAGATGGTATTGTTGAAAAAGTTTCAAGTGATGAGATTGTCATCCAGAACCATGACGGCACAAAGGATGTATACCATCTTTTGAAGTTTAAGAGGACAAACCAAGGAACATGTTTCAACCAGCGACCAATCGTGAAAAAAGGCCAAGAAGTGAAGGCAGGCGAGGTTATAGCGGACGGTCCATCAACAGACCACGGGGAGCTTGCGCTTGGTAAAAACGTCCTTGTTGCGTTCATGCCATGGGAAGGTTACAACTACGAAGATGCTATATTGATTTCTGAAAGACTTGTAAAAGAGGACGTCTATACATCCATTCATATAGAAGAATACGAGTGTGAAGCAAGAGACACAAAACTTGGTCCAGAAGAGATTACAAGAGACATACCAAATATTGGTGAAGATGCAATTAAAGACCTAGACGAGAGAGGAATTATCAGAATTGGCGCAGAAGTAAAAAGTGGGGATATTCTTGTAGGAAAAGTTACACCAAAAGGTGAGACAGAGCTCACTGCAGAGGAGAGACTTCTTCGTGCTATATTTGGCGAAAAAGCGAGAGAGACAAGGGATACATCTTTAAGAGTACCACATGGCGAGGGTGGAATAGTTGTTGATGTAAAAGTGTTCTCACGCGACAAAGGCGATGAACTGCCACCAGGTGTGAATCAGCTTGTAAGGGTATATGTTGCACAGAAGAGAAAGATTTCAGTTGGCGACAAGATGGCAGGAAGACATGGTAACAAAGGTGTTATTTCAAGGATTTTACCTGTTGAAGATATGCCATTTTTACCAGATGGGACTCCAGTTGACATAGTGTTAAACCCATTAGGTGTGCCATCGCGTATGAACATTGGTCAGATTTTGGAGACGCACTTGGGTTATGCAGCAAAGGTACTTGGTTGGAAGATAGCAACACCAGTATTTGACGGTGCAAAAGAAGAAGACATTGAAGAAGCTTTAAAACTTGCAGGACTTTCACCAAATGGGAAGACTATACTTTATGATGGCAGAACGGGTGAACCATTTGATAATGAAGTCACTGTAGGATACATGTATATGTTGAAGCTTGTTCACCTTGTTGACGACAAGATTCATGCACGTTCAACCGGTCCTTATTCGCTTGTTACACAGCAGCCGCTTGGTGGTAAGGCTCAGTTTGGAGGACAGCGATTTGGTGAGATGGAAGTTTGGGCACTTGAAGCATATGGTGCTGCATATACACTGCAAGAGCTATTAACTGTCAAATCTGACGATGTCACAGGAAGAGTAAAGACTTACGAGGCGATTGTAAAAGGTGAGAATATTCCAGAACCAGGTATTCCTGAGTCGTTTAAGGTTTTGGTAAAAGAACTTCAAAGCTTGTGCCTGGATGTAAAACTACTATCAGAAGATAACAAGGAGATAGATCTCAAAGAGTTTACCGATGAAGATGAACAACCACAAGGACTAAGTAGTTTTGAACAAGGATTTGAGGAGTCTGAAAACGTTGAAGAAGAAGAGGACAAAGAAAAATTCTACGAAGATTTAATGGACGCAAGTCAAGAACAAGATGAAGGTGCAGACGACGATTTTAACGAGTAAAAAAACTCAAAAAGGTGGGTGTAAGGTGGAATGGATTTGTTCAACTTTGATGCTATAAAGATTAGCCTTGCTTCTCCTGAAAAGATTAGAGAATGGTCACGAGGCGAGGTCAAAAAACCTGAGACCATCAATTATAGAACTTTGAAACCCGAAAAAGATGGTCTTTTCTGTGAGAAAATATTTGGTCCCACAAAAGACTGGGAATGTCATTGCGGAAAATACAAAAAGGTAAAATACAAAGGTGTTGTATGTGACAAATGTGGTGTTGAAGTGACAAAATCAAAGGTAAGACGTGAGAGAATGGGGCACATCGAACTTGCTGCCCCTGTCTCTCACATTTGGTATTTCAAAGGCGTACCAAGCAGAATGGGTCTTATACTTGACATGACACCAAGAAACTTAGAAAAAGTTTTGTACTTTGCAGCGTATGTTGTCATTGATCCGGGTGATGTACCAAACTTGGAGAAAAAGCAGATTCTTTCTGAAAAAGAATATAGAGAGCTCAAAGAGAAGTATGGTGACAGATTCAAAGCAGGAATGGGAGCAGAGGCTATAAAAGAGCTTTTAAAGGAGATAGATTTAGACAAGCTCTCTCAAGAACTAAGACAAGAGCTTGAGACAGCAACAGGACAAAAGAAACTCAAGATAATAAAGAGACTTGAGGTCGTTGAAGCATTTAGAAAATCAGGAAACAGACCAGAGTGGATGATATTAGATGTAATACCGGTAATTCCACCTGAACTTCGCCCAATGGTCCAGCTTGATGGTGGAAGGTTTGCAACATCTGACCTGAATGACCTCTACAGAAGGGTTATTAACAGAAACAATCGTCTTAAAAAATTGATGGATTTAGGTGCACCTGATATAATTATTAGAAACGAGAAGAGGATGCTTCAGGAAGCAGTTGATGCTCTGATTGACAATGGTCGACGCGGAAGACCTGTCACAGGTCCTGGGAACAGACCATTAAAATCTCTTTCTGATATGTTAAAAGGAAAACAAGGAAGGTTTAGACAAAACCTTTTAGGAAAACGTGTTGACTATTCAGGACGTTCTGTTATAGTTGTTGGACCTGAGCTCAAGATTTACCAGTGCGGTCTTCCAAAGGAGATGGCACTTGAACTTTTCAAGCCATTTGTGATGAAAAAACTTGTTGAAAAAGGAATATGTAACAACATCAAAAATGCGAAAAAAGCAGTAGAAAGACAAAGAAGTGAAGTATGGGATGTCTTAGAAGAGGTTATAAAAGACCATCCTGTTTTGCTCAACCGTGCTCCTACTTTGCACAGGCTTGGAATTCAGGCCTTTGAACCAGTGCTTGTTGAAGGAAGAGCTATAAGACTTCATCCACTTGTTTGTACAGCGTACAATGCTGACTTTGACGGAGACCAGATGGCGGTGCATGTTCCACTTTCTGCAGAGGCACAGGCTGAGGCAAGGTTTTTAATGCTTTCTGCGAACAATTTGCTAAAACCTGCTGACGGTAAACCTATTGTAGTTCCAACCCAGGACATGGTTTTGGGAATCTATTATCTGACGCTTGAGAAAAAAGGTGACAAAGGCGAGGGGATGATGTTCTCATCAGAAGATGAAGCACTGCTTGCATATGAACATAAAGTGGTTGGACTACATGCCAGAATTAAAGTAAAAAGGACGGTTGA
Source organism: Caldicellulosiruptor naganoensis (assembly GCF_026914285.1). Lineage (NCBI taxonomy): Bacteria > Bacillati > Bacillota > Caldicellulosiruptorales > Caldicellulosiruptoraceae > Caldicellulosiruptor > Caldicellulosiruptor naganoensis. Next base: position 1,890,687 of record NZ_CP113864.1, on the reverse strand, counting down.
AAAAGACGGTGAAGTTGTTTCAGGTATTGTCGAGACAACAGTAGGGAAAATTATACTAAATCAGATAATTCCGCAGAACTTGGGTTTTGTCGATAGAAGCAAGAAAGAAAACTGGATAAAATACGAGATAGACACTCTTGTTGACAAAAAGATGCTGGGAAAAATCATTGACAGGTGCATAAAAGTTTACGGGAATACTCGAACAGCAGAGATTTTAGATGAGATAAAAGAACTTGGATTTAGATTTTCAACAAGAGGAGCAATTACAATTTCTGTATCTGACATGGTAATTCCAGAGGTTAAGCAAAAACTCATAGCAGAGGCTGAACAAAAGGTCGAGAACATTGAAAAACTATACAGACATGGTTTGATTTCAGACGAGGAAAGATATGAGCAAGTAATTGCTATCTGGAATGAAACAAAAGACAAGATTACTGAAGAACTTATCAAAAACCTGGATGAGTTTAACCCAATATACATGATGGCAAATTCAGGTGCACGAGGTTCCAAAAATCAGATAAGCCAGCTTGCAGGTATGCGTGGTCTTATGGCAAACCCATCCGGAAAGACAATTGAGATGCCTATTAAATCTAATTTCAGAGAGGGTTTGAACGTTATAGAGTTCTTTATTTCTACACACGGTGCAAGAAAAGGATTGGCAGACACAGCACTGAGAACTGCAGACTCAGGTTACTTGACAAGAAGACTTGTTGATGTTGCACAGGATATAATTGTTCGTGAAGAGGATTGTGGCACAGATAAAGGTATTTGGGTAGAAGAGATTAAGGATGGCACAGAAGTTATTGAAACGCTTGAAGAAAGAATTATAGGAAGATATGCTGCAGCAGATATAATCCACCCACAAACTGGAGAGGTAATAGTCAAGAGAAATGAACTTATCACAGAAGAGATAGCACAGAAAATAATAGATGCTGATATAAAGAGCGTGTATGTCAGGTCAGTACTTGAGTGCAAGACAAGATATGGAGTTTGTGCAAAATGTTACGGACTTGACCTTGGCACAGGCCAGCCAGTAAACGTCGGAGAAGCAGTTGGTATAATTGCAGCACAGGCTATAGGTGAGCCAGGAACACAGCTTACAATGAGAACATTCCACACAGGTGGTATTGCAGGGCAAGACATTACCCAGGGTCTTCCAAGAGTTGAAGAACTGTTTGAAGCAAGAAAGCCCAAGGGAGTTGCGATAATTTCTGAGATAGAAGGATATGTTTCTATCAAAGAGGAGAAGAAGAAAACAATCACAATACGAAATGACAATGGAGAGGAGAGAACATACGAAGTACCATATGGTGCAAGATTAAAAGTAAATGATGGAGATTATGTCAAGGCTGGAGATGAGCTGACAGAAGGTTCTATAAATCCTCATGACCTTTTGAGAATAAAAGGACCGAGAGGAGTTCAGAGCTATCTTTTAGCAGAAGTTCAGAAAGTTTACAAGATGCAAGGTGTTGATATAAATGACAAGCATATAGAGATAATTATCAGACAGATGATGAAAAAGGTAAAGATTGAAGACCCAGGTGATACAGATCTTTTGCCCGGTGAGATTGTTGAGATTCACAGATTTGAGGATGAAAATGATAAAGCAATTGCAGCTGGCAAGCGTCCTGCTCTTGGAAGAAGAGTACTTCTGGGTATTACAAAAGCGGCACTTTCAACAGAGTCATTCTTGTCGGCTGCATCTTTCCAGGAGACAACAAGAGTTTTGACAGATGCAGCAATTAAGGGTAAGGTGGATCCACTCATTGGCCTTAAAGAAAATGTTATTATAGGTAAACTCATTCCCGCTGGAACTGGTATGGCAAAATACAGAAATATTGCGGTTGAAGAAAAAGCATAAAATAAAATTTAAAAAGGGGTATGCCTGAGAAAGCTCTTAAAGGCATACCCCTTGAAAAAACTTTAAAGGCTGCTTAGTTAAACTTTCTTGACATAAAATAATTTGAGTGTTATTATATTTGAGTGTAATTTTACACCTTCCATTGTGAAAAAGGGAGGAAATGAATTTGTCATCAGATTTAGAAGCCTTAAAAACTTCTCCTAAAACAGTAGGTGCGCGCCAAACTGCCCAAGCTATCCAGAAAGGGAAAGCGAAAGTAGTGTTTGTCGCAAAAGATAGCGACGAATGGGTAGTGAGGGATATTATAGAAATGTGCAAACAAAAAGGCATTAAACTTGTCTTTGTTGATTCTAAAAAAGAACTTGGTAAGATTTGTGGTATAAGTGTGGCAGCATCCTCTGCCGCAATAATTGAATAAGATTTTTAACAAGGAGGTGTACAGATGCCAACAATAAACCAGCTTCTTGACTTTGTCAGTTAGGAGGAGTTTTTGAGCTAACAAAAAATAACAAAGTCTTAATTTATGCGGGTTTTGAGAATAGAAAAATAAAAAATTTTAAAAATTGTAGTGGCAAATTATAGTCTGAAATATGCTATAAATACTTGACATTTTGAATATTTTGTGGTACAATTACTCAAAATACCTTTGAGGAGTTACCATATGTTTGTCAAAATAACTAATGCTGGCGGTTACCAGTATGTTAGATTAGTCGAAAACTATCGTGAAAATGGCAAGGTAAAACAAAGAGTGTTATTTAATTTTGGTAGACTTGATCTTCTCAAAAGTGATCCTGCTTTTAAAAACATTGTAAAAAAACTATCCGACATTGTTGAAAAAACAACTACTGGAAATACAAAAGCTGTTACTATTGAATCTGAAGAGGATGTATCGGATGCAGTTATAAAAAATTGGGGATACATTGTATTCAGAAAGTTATGGGAAGAACTTGAAATAGATAAGTTTTCAAAAGAGAAAGCAACAAAAGGGAGAAAGATAAAATTTGATGTAGACAAAGTAAGTTTTTTAATGACCATACAGAGATTGATAGAACCTATGAGCAAACTAAGAACTTATCATCAGAGAAATAAATATTTTGGATTTGAAGAGGATATAGATTTAAATCAGTTGTACAGGTGTTTAGATTTTCTTGACAGTATAAAAGAAGATTTAGAGACGTATCTGTATCAGAAAAATAGGGATTTATTTAAGATGGTAGTTGATGTAGTTTTTTATGACGTGACGACAATATACTTTGAGAGTTGTAGAGCCGATGAACTTAAAAATTTTGGTTTTAGCAAAGACAACAAGATAAATGAAGTACAGGTTGTGTTAGGGCTTTTGGTAGACAAAGAAGGCAGGCCGATAGGTTATGAACTTTTTCCTGGCAATACAATAGATAGCAAAACAATGGTAAAGATACTGAGGAAACTGAAAGAAAAATTTAGTATAGATAAGATAGTGATAGTAGCAGACAAAGGGCTCAACAGCAGATTAAATTTAAAGATGATAAAAGAAGCGGGATACGATTATATAGTAGCAAGCAGATTAAAGAATGCAAGTAAAGAAATTTTAGATGAAGTTTTTAATGAAGAAGGATATAAAAGACTTGATGGCAAAAGATGTTTGAATGCTGAAGAAATTTATGGAGATGAATTCAAATATAAGGTATTGGAAAGAACAAATGTTATCAAGGATGAAGAGTGTAAAGAGTTTAAAATAGAAGAGAGACTGATAATAACCTATTCAAGCAAGAGAGCTAAGAAAGACAAAGAAGACAGAGAGAGATTGGTATCAAAAGCCAAAGAGCTTTTAGAGAACAAAGGAAGTATAACAGCCTTAGAGAAAAAAGGTGCGAGGAAATATTTGAAGAAGAAATCAAAGTCAGAAGAATATGTATTGGATGAGGAAGCGATAAAACGAGATGAGAAGTTTGACGGTTACTATGCAATACAAACGAGCAAAAAGGATATGGATGTAGAAGAAGTTTTAGGAGCATATCACGATTTATGGAAGATAGAACAGTCTTTCAGAGTAATGAAAAGCTGTTTAGAAGTACGACCGATATATCACTTTACAGAAAGCAGAATAAAAGGACATTTTGTGATATGTTTTTTGGCATTTTTATTACAGAGGACATTGGAATATATTTTGAGGAAAAAAGGTAAAGGAATAAGTAGTGAAGGGATAATGGAAGCAATAGATTCAATGAATTTTATTGAAATAGAGATAAAAGGGAAGAAATATTTGATAAAGCAAAGGACAGAAGGAGGAGCTGGAGATATACTGAATGTGATGAAGATAAAGGGGCCAAAAAATTTCATCACATATGAGGAAGGCTTAGAATTTATTGGTATTAGCAAATGATGTAGTGACAAAATTGAGGTCCATATTTTGTCAATCCCAGTCCCCCCAAGCTTTTTGAGTTTCAAACTGACAAAGTCAAGAAAAAGAACTTGGTAAGATTTGTGGTATAAGTGTGGCAGCATCCTCTGCCGCAATAATTGAATAAGATTTTTAACAAGGAGGTGTACAGATGCCAACAATAAACCAGCTTGTAAGATATGGCCGAGAAAAGAAGGTTGATAAGTCAAAGGCACCAGCGCTTCAAAAAGGTTTTAATTCACTTAAAAAGAAATACTACGACATAAGCTGTCCACAGAGAAGAGGAGTTTGCACAGTTGTAAAGACTATCACTCCTAAAAAGCCAAACTCTGCTTTGAGAAAGGTAGCAAGAGTCAGACTTACAAATGGTATTGAAGTGACAGCGTACATTCCTGGTATTGGTCACAACTTGCAGGAACACTCTGTTGTATTGGTAAGAGGTGGAAGAGTCAAGGACTTACCAGGTGTTAGATACCATATTATAAGAGGTGCACTGGACTGTGCTGGTGTTGCTAACAGAAGACAAGGCCGTTCTAAATACGGTGCAAAAAGGCCAAAACAACAGGCAGCAGGCACTGCAAAGAAATAATACATCTGAGAAAGCAGCATAAGTTGTTGTAAGGCCTAAAGAGGCAGTTAGAGTTTTTAAAAAGGAGGGGTAGAGTTTGCCAAGAAGAGGACCAGTTAAGAAAAGGGAGATATTACCAGACCCAGTTTACAACGACAAAGTTGTGGCAAAACTCATAAACAAAGTAATGAAAGATGGGAAAAAATCTATTGCACAAAAGATAGTATATGGTGCATTTGATATAGTTAGAGAGAAGACGGGTAAGGATCCACTTGAAGTGTTAGAACAAGCACTTAATAATGTTATGCCGGTACTGGAAGTAAGGCCAAGAAGAGTTGGTGGTGCGACATATCAGATTCCAATTGAAGTTTCACCTGATAGAAGACTTTCGCTTGGTTTGAGATGGCTTGTTGAGTATGCAAGAGAGAGAAAAGACAAAAGAACAATGAAGGAAAAGCTTGCTGCAGAGATTATGGATGCTGCAAACAACACAGGTGGAGCAGTTAAGAAGAAAGAAGATACACATAGAATGGCAGAAGCGAATAGAGCCTTTGCACATTATAGATGGTAAAATTACTTTTTTGACAAGGAGGACAGAAGAAATTGCCTAGGCAGTTTCCACTTGAAAAAACAAGAAATATAGGTATTATGGCTCATATAGATGCGGGGAAAACAACAACAACAGAGAGAATTCTTTTCTACACTGGTAAAGTTCATAAAATGGGTGAAGTCCATGAAGGTACAGCTACCATGGACTGGATGGAGCAGGAACAGGAAAGAGGTATTACTATAACCTCGGCTGCTACAACTTGTGAGTGGCGAGGACATAGAATAAACATCATTGACACACCAGGGCATGTTGACTTCACAGTTGAAGTAGAAAGGTCTTTGCGCGTGCTGGATGGGGCTATTGCAATATTTTGTGCAAAAGGCGGCGTAGAACCTCAATCAGAGACTGTGTGGAGACAGGCAGATAAATACCGTGTTCCAAGGATTGCATATGTTAACAAGATGGATATAATGGGTGCTAATTTCTTCAATGTCATTGAGATGATGAAAGAAAGACTTGGTGCAAATCCTGTTGCAATCCAGGTTCCAATTGGTAAAGAGGACACATTTAAAGGTGTTGTTGACCTTCTTACAATGAAGGCTATTATATATGTAGATGATTTAGGAAAGGTTGCACAGGAAACAGAGATACCAGATGAGATAAAAGACATTGCTGAAGAGTACAGAATAAAACTTTTAGAAGCTGTAGCTGAAACAGACGAAGAGATTATGATAAAATATTTAGAAGGCGAAGAGATCACGGTTGACGAACTCAAAGCTGCGATAAGAAAAGCAACAATAAACCTGCAGATGACTCCTGTTTTATGTGGCTCATCATATAGAAATAAAGGTGTTCAGCCACTTTTGGATGCTGTTGTTGACTACTTGCCATCACCAGTGGACATTGCAGCTGTAAAAGGAATTTCACCTGAAACAGGTGAGGAGATTGAAAGAAGAACGAGTGAAGATGAGCCGTTCTGTGCATTGGCGTTTAAGATTATGTCTGACCCATACGTCGGTAAATTAACTTTCTTAAGAGTTTATTCTGGTGTACTTCATGCAGGTTCGTATGTGTATAACTCAACAAAGAACAAGAAAGAAAGAATTGGAAGACTTCTTCAGATGCATGCGAACCACAGAGAAGACATCGACACAATATATGCGGGTGACATCTGTGCAGCAATTGGTTTGTCTAATACAACAACTGGTGATACACTCTGTGATGAGAATCATCCAATCATATTAGAATCAATGGAATTTCCAGAGCCTGTTATTCAGGTTGCAATTGAGCCAAAGACAAAAGCTGACCAAGAAAAGATGAGTATTGCACTCCAGAGACTTGCAGAAGAAGACCCAACATTTAGAGTATCAACTAACCATGAGACTGGGCAGACTCTCATTGCAGGTATGGGTGAGCTACATTTAGAGATTATTGTTGACAGAATGAGAAGAGAATTCAAAGTAGATGTAAACGTTGGTAAGCCTCAGGTTGCATATAAGGAGACAATTAAAAAATCAGTTAAGGTGGAAGGTAAATACATCAGGCAATCTGGTGGTAGAGGTCAGTACGGCCATGTTTGGCTTGAACTTGAACCGCTTGAAAGAGGCAAAGGATACGAATTTGTTAACAAGATTGTCGGTGGTGTGATTCCAAAAGAATTCATACCAGCTGTTGACGCAGGTGTTCAGGAAGCTATGCAGTCTGGTGTTTTAGCAGGATATCCAGTTGTGGATGTAAGAGTTACTCTATTTGATGGTTCTTACCATGAAGTTGACTCAAGTGACATGGCATTCAGGATTGCAGCAGCTCAGGCTTTCAGAGAAGGTATGAAAAAAGCGGAACCGGTGCTTTTAGAGCCTATTATGAAGGTTGAGGTTGTTGTTCCAGAAGAGTATATGGGTGATGTAATGGGTGATATAAATGCAAGAAGAGGAAGAATTGAGGGTATGGAACTGAGAGGCAACGCCCAGGTTATCCGTGCATATGTACCACTTGCTGAGATGTTTGGATATGCGACAGACCTGAGGTCTAAAACACAGGGTCGTGGCACATATACGATGCAGTTTGACCACTATGAAGAAGTTCCAAAGAATATTGCTGATAAGATTCTTGAAATGAAGAATAAATAAATGGTAAAATAGTTTATAAGCATTGGTTGTAATCTTAAATTAACATAAATCAAAAAAATACTATTACCGTGAAGGAGGATAAAATTAGGATGGCAAAGGCAAAATTTGAAAGAACAAAACCACACGTAAACATAGGTACAATTGGACACGTTGACCATGGTAAGACAACATTGACAGCTGCAATTACAAAGGTTTTAGCTCTCAAAGGTAAGGCTCAATTCATGCCCTATGACCAGATTGACAAGGCTCCAGAGGAAAGAGAAAGAGGTATCACAATCAACACAGCACACGTTGAGTATGAAACAGATGCAAGACACTACGCACACGTTGACTGCCCAGGACACGCTGACTATGTAAAGAACATGATAACAGGTGCTGCTCAGATGGACGGTGCTATCTTGGTTGTATCTGCAGCAGATGGTCCAATGCCACAGACAAGAGAGCACATTTTGCTTGCAAGACAGGTTAACGTTCCATACATTGTTGTATTCCTCAACAAAGTAGACATGGTAGACGACCCAGAATTAATTGAACTTGTTGAGATGGAAGTTAGAGAACTTCTTTCAAAGTATGGTTATCCAGGTGATGAAGTACCAATTATAAAGGGTTCAGCTTTGAAAGCATTAGAGTCAACATCAGAAGATCCAAATGCGCCAGAGTATCAATGCATTATAGAACTCATGAATGCTGTTGATACGTACATCCCAACACCGCAGAGAGACATTGATAAACCATTCTTGATGCCAATTGAAGACGTGTTCTCAATTACAGGTAGAGGTACAGTTGTTACAGGTAGAGTTGAAAGAGGAACACTCAAGACAGGCGAAGAGGTTGAGATTGTTGGATTTGCTCCAGAACCAAGGAAAACTGTTGTAACAGGTATTGAGATGTTCAGAAAGGTGCTTGACGAGGCAGTTGCAGGTGACAACGTTGGATGTCTTCTCAGAGGTATTCAGAAGAATGAGGTTGAAAGAGGTCAGGTTCTTGCAAAGCCAGGCACAATCAAACCTCACACTAAATTCAAAGCACAGGTTTACGTATTGACAAAAGAAGAGGGTGGAAGACATACACCATTCTTCACAGGTTACAGACCGCAGTTCTACTTCAGAACAACAGACGTTACAGGTACAATTACATTGCCTGAAGGCGTTGAAATGTGCATGCCTGGCGACAATGTTGAGATGACAGTTGAGCTTATTTCTCCAATTGCTATTGAGTCAGGGCTCAGATTTGCTATCCGTGAGGGCGGAAGAACAGTTGGTGCAGGTTCTGTTACAACAATAATTGAGTAGTCAAAAAAAGCCCAAGCCTATGGGACAGACTATAAAGTCTCTTAGGTTTGGGCTTTTTTTTGACTGAAAAAAATCCTTTAAAAAGGGGGCTTGATTTCAGGGTTTATGGCGAGGATAAGAGAATACTACAGGGACCTTATTGAAAAGCTCAAACACTACAAAAGCGAGGAGTACATGATAGATGAATTTATCTACAATAGCTTAAAGGAGATTTCACAGAAGCTAAATAAAGAAGTTGCTATTGTAATAAATAGGAAGGGAAACGTTGAAGAGGTTGTAATTGGCGAGAAAGATAAGATAGAACTTGAAGATGCTTCTGAGGCTCAGAAAAAAGCAGCGATTATCCATACTCATCCGACAAGCCAGGCTACCCCCTCTATGAATGATTTGTCAACACTGATTTTGGAAAAATATGATTATATAATGACAATTTCGCTCAAAACAGAAGAGGCAACACTTGCTTTTTGGGGAAAGGAACTCAAAGATGTTGAAATAATAGGTCCTTTTAAGGTTGAATATTTCTATGAATTTGACATATCTCATAAGATTTCAGAAATTGACCAAAAACAAAAAGAAAGAGAAAAGCTTTATGACATTGCCAACGATAAAATTGAAGAGAAGGCGCTTTTGGTTGATGTGTGGCCTAAAAGCGATTCTGAAGGAGACAAACACCTATTTGATGAGCTTGAGAGCTTATGTTACACAGCAGGTGTAAAGGTAGTTGACAAGGTTGTTCAAGTAAGGAGGAATATAGACCCTGCATATTTTATAGGTAGGGGTAAAGTAGAGGAGATATTGCAAATTTGTCAGCAAAAAGACATTGATGTTGTAATCTTTAACAGAGAGCTGACTCCAGCCCAGATAAAAAATCTTGAAGAGGCACTCTTAAGAAAAGTAATTGACAGAACAGATGTAATACTTGACATATTTGCAAGAAGGGCGAAGACAAAAGAAGGAAAACTCCAGGTAGAGCTTGCACAGCTTTTGACACTGCTCCCGCGACTTCGTGGAATGGGAACAGTACTCTCAAGACTTGGTGGTGGAATTGGCACAAGAGGACCCGGTGAGACAAAGCTTGAACTTGACAGAAGGCATATTCAAAGACGTATTGAAGAGATTAAAAAGGAACTTGAAAAGGTAAAGAAAAGTAGAGAGGTACAGAGAAAAAGTAGAATAGAGAACAATGTTCCAGTTGTTTCTATTATAGGTTATACCAATGCTGGCAAGTCAACTTTGATGAACAGGATTTCAAAAGCAGACGTGCTTGTTGAAGATAAACTCTTTGCTACTCTCGACACTACCACAAGAAGAGTGTACCACAAAGGTAAAGAGTTTTTAATTACAGACACGGTTGGGTTTATACGAAATCTTCCACATCATTTAGTAGAAGCCTTTTCATCAACTCTTGAAGAAGTAAAATATTCAAATTTAATCTTAAATGTTGTAGATGTATCAGACCCATTCTACTTTGAACACATAAAAGTCTCAGAGGATTTACTAAAACAGCTTGGTGCTGACCACATTCCTCTTATCAGAGTGTATAACAAGATTGACAAAGTCAACTCTCTTGATCTCAATGTTTTTGACAAAGTTCCTACTGTTTTTATCTCAGCAAAAGACGGAACGGGGATTGATAAGCTGCTTGATATGATTGTTGAGAGGATATGAAGAAAAATTTTTCACATTCGAGAATGTAAAGTTGAATATAATGCATAAAGAGGGTATTATTTATTTAGGGGGAAATTTAAAATTCAAATAAAAAGAAAGGGGTTGTCCGCAGTGCTTATTAGAAACTGTGCTGGTGGGGTTGTATTCTACCAGGGGAAGATTTTTATTATGAAGAATGAAAAGGGTGAATGGGTTTTCCCAAAAGGTGTTATCAGAAATGGCGAGATTGCGCCCGAAGTGGCAGTGAGGCGCGTAAAAGAAGAAGTTGGTATTGATGCTTCAATTCTGTCAACAGCAGGTCAAACAAGTTATGAGTTCTATTCTGTGACACGTCAAAAACCTGTATGTAACAAGATAGTATGGTATATCATGGAGGCAAAATCCCCAGAGTTTTTGAAAGAAAATAAAGAAGAGAATGTATTTGATGCAGGGTATTTTGACATTGAAGAAGCTCTTCAGAAGATTACTTATAGTCAAGACAAGGCTTTAGCATCTTATGCGTATCAGCAATACAAGCAGCTTGTGAATATTTAAATTGATGTTTATAATATAATTGAAAAGTAAGGGCTGTCAGTTGAACAAAATATGACAGCCCTTTTACTTCTGCTTTAGTAAATTGGTTGGTTATCTTGAGTTTTTCCCATATAAAACTTTACACAAAAAGGAGAAGCAATGAAGAATGGGTTACAAGACTATAAAACAAAATACACGATCAGAGATTATAGAAAAAAAATCGAGGTTCATTGCATCGGTATTTAGAGTGGAAAATCAGCAAGAAGTAGATTTTTATTTAAATGAAGTTCGAAAAGAGTTTTATGATGCAACTCACAATGTATATGCTTATACATACGGCATTGAATATCCTATCCAGAAATATTCAGATGATGGAGAACCACAGGGGACAGCAGGTCTTCCTGTAATGGAGGTTATAAGAAAAAACGGACTTTCAAACGTTCTTTTGGTTGTTACCCGCTATTTTGGTGGAATACTTCTTGGAGCATCAGGACTTGTAAGGGCATATACTCAAGCTGCTGCAGTTTGTATTGAAAAGGCGGGAATTTTAGAGTATCACGAGTGTGAAAAGATAGCAATAACTTTGGAGTACCCTAACTTTGAAAAGGTCAAATGGTTAATTGAGAAAACTGAAGCCAAGATACTTGAAATAGAATATTCGCAAGTGATAGATATTCTTGTTTTAGTAAAGGCAGAATATGCTGAAGACCTTATTAAAAACATTTCTGATCTTACAGCGGGTAATTTTTTGGCTGAAAGAAAAGGTCTGTGCCTTGAGGCAATTTAAAAGTTTAAGAGAATTTTATAAACAAAAAGGGTGTGATTCTGTGAACAAAAAAGAAAGTATATACAAGAATGTTATCTTTAATCCTTTGAATTTTGTCAAAGATATTTCTCTTATAAATAATTTTCCTGTCGGAATAGTGGTTTATCTAATTTATTTGGTTTTATTTTCATTATATGTGTATATTCAGATTCGAAATAGGAATGAAATACTGCCACATGAGTCTGGGTTAATTTTTTTTGCAGAGAGAATAATAAACTACGATATCGAAAATCTAAGATTGGCAAGACTTGTGATAAACCTTTTTTCTGCTGAAATCTTGAGACTTTTTATTATAAGCATAGTTTTGTTTGGAATAGCCTCAATACTGACAAGGAAAAAAACAAATCTTTCCCAGATTGTAACAATTCTTACGGTCTCATATTTAATTCCCTGTTATGTATTTTTGGCAGGAATAATATTGTCATTTTTACCTTTAAGTTTCGTAATCTTTAAAGTAGCTGAAATAACATTTTTAATATCTTTATATGAAGCATTCTCAAAGGGTTTTGGTATATCAAAAGCAAAAGCATTTTTTGTTCTGTTTGTAGTTATCACAGCTCAAGCATTGCTTTATGTATATGTACCCTCAGTTTTTCTTACGCCGTTTTTTATATAGCAAAAAGACAAAAACACAAAGTGCATACCCTATTAGAAACAATGGTACAAATATTGCCATAGTTGTAATCTAGATATAGAAAATCACAAGTATAACAAACAAGCAAAAACAAGCAAGAAAAAGAAGAGAAACAACTGTATCTTTTTCAAGTGTAAATTTAAGTTTCAAATTTGAAATTTTTTCTATCATAACAATACAGGAAATTAGAGCAAACATATTGGTAATCCAGATATAGGGAAGTTCATTTTTGAAGATTAATATTGAAGGTATGTAAAGTAGAAGGCGGATGATTATCAATATGGTACTTTGAACAAAGTTAAAAACAACCTCTCCAAGTGCGTTTAATATACTTGAAAGTGTGACAGAAATATAATAAAAAACTATAGCGGGTGCAATATGTTTTAAATAGCTTCCTGCTAACTGGTTTTTGTAAAGAGAGGCACAGATCTCAACCGGGTAGAGTAGAAATATACATGTGGTGGGTAGAGAGACTATTAATGTTGTGAAAATAAAAGAGTTTATTCGTGAGTTTAAAGTTTTGTCATATCCTTTTATTTCGGACAAAGTTGGTATTATAATAATTGAGAGTGAATTTATTATCACAAGAGGTAGTAATGCAGCAGGAAAACTCATTCCATTTATGATCCCGTATACTGAAATAGCTTGAGAGTTTTCCATACCGATTAACTCAAAAAGTTTTGGTATAATCATGTTTTCAAGCGATTGAAATATCATTCCAATAACACCTATTGTTGCTAATGGAATAGAAGTTTTATATATCTTAGAAGGTATTTCGACAAGATCAGTTAAGTTGATCTTAAGAGTATTCTTTGAAAACCTAATCTTATATGCTGCTATGAGAAAACCACAGCTCGAAAATTCACCCAAAAGTATTCCAAGAAAGGTAAGAAAAAGTTTTGTTTCAAATGAAGCAGTTTTATCAAGATTTAAAAAAAGAGGACACATAATGGAAAGTCTCATAAGATTTTCAAAAACCTCCGCAAATGCAGGCGGAGAAGGATTTTGCATCCCATAAAAAAACCTTTGAAGATTGCTGATTGCGAAACAACCACTTTACAGATAACAAGTGGGTAGATGGTTTCTTGGAGAACAGGGGTGTTGAATACACCAGTGCAAAGTATAGGATTTAAAGATAAAAAAATGATTGCAACTACAACGCTCCACAAAAATATAATTTTACCCATAATGAAAATGGTTTTTACTTTTATTTTTGACAATTCAGAAGTTTCAGCTATGTACTTTGAAATTGCTGTCGAGATTCCGCCGCTTGAGATGTTATAAAATAGATAGTACAAGGTCATACCAAATGTATAAAGGCCCATGCCAATAGAGCCGATTTGTCTTGAGATAAACACTCTGTAGAAGAAAAATAGGCTGTATGTTAGAATATTGCATAGTGTGAGTATCAAAATTTGATTTACAATTTTTCTATTCATTTTTCCAGATTCTTTTACAGAAATGTTCTACTTATAATATGTATGAGTAAATTCCATTTGACATTAATCCTAAATTAAATTTATAATTCCTAAATAGAAAAATGTGAGCATTTGAGGTATAGGAGGAAAGCATATGGCTGGACATTCGAAATGGGCAAATATCAGACATAAAAAGGAAAAAACTGATGCTCAGAAAGCCAAAATCTTCTCAAAATTAGGCAGAGAGTTGATGGTTGTAGCTAAAATGTATGGACCTGACCCTGAGAAAAATCCAAAACTCAGAGACGTGATTGCAAAAGCAAAGGCTAACAATATGCCTATGGAGAAGATAATGGGGTTTATAAAAAAAGCGGCTGGGGAGATTGACACAACAGGGTACGAAGACATTACATACGAAGGATATGGTCCGGGCGGTGTTGCTGTAATTGTTGAGGCTATGACAAACAACAGAAACAGAACTGCCGGCGAAATTAGGCATATATTTGACAAAAATGGTGGTAATTTGGGTCAGACTGGCTGTGTGTCTTGGATGTTCAACAAAAAAGGTGTGATTATAATAGAAAAAGAGAGCTTCCCGGACGAGGATTTTGTAATGGAAAAGGCTTTAGAGTATGGAGCTGAAGATTTTTCCTCAGAGAATGATGTATATGAGATAATAACCTCTCCAGAGGATTTTTCAAAGGTGAGAGAGGGTTTAGAAAAGGATGGATTTACATTTATAAGAGCTCAGATAGAGATGATTCCTCAAACCACTGTAAAGCTTTCTGAAGAAGATGCACAAAAAATGAGAAGACTAATTGACATGCTTGAGGACAATGACGATGTAAAAGAGGTATATCATAATTGGGAAGAGGAGTAAATTTTTATGTATAGCAGTGAGATTGGCAGGGAATAATAGTAAAAAAAGTCCATGTTAGTGGGGGCTTTTAGGTATGAAACTTTATTTTAAGACTGCCATTCTCACTGCTATTATTATTTTCTTATTTCTTGTATCATTTGCAGTGGGATTTACTATTACAATAGAAAAAAGCAAGATAAAATCAAAGCAGCAGCTGAAAGGAAAGAATATTACAGAAATTGCCTATATAAAAGATAGTTATCCTCAGAGAATAGATGAAAATACAATTTTGATAGTCAGGAAATACTTTAAGGCGTGCGGACATATAGTTGAAGAAAAATCTAATATTCCTCAGGAATATTTTGGAATGGTCAAGGAGGACTTTAGGAGGCTTTTTAGTGCTTGGGAAATAGATGCTTTTAATTCCAAGTATGTAGTAATAAGTAGAATATTTGAAGGTTATTGTTCACACCACTTTATAGTTTCAATCAAAGATGGGAGAGTAGCAATTTTTTATTCTCAACCTGTTGATGGAGACAATCTCAAGCTTATAACTCCCTATAAGTATTGATAATCTGCCTCAGAAAGAGGTTGAGGAATTGAAAAAGGGAATAGTTGTAAACTCATATGAAGATGCAATAAAGATAATTGAAGACTTTGGAAGTTAAATAAAACTTTTTGTAACACAGTTTACCCATAATTCATATTATGTAAATGAAAGAAGACATAATATGAATTATGGGAGGGAAGATGGTATGTCAGAAAAATTGGATTTAAGGTACGAAAGTCACGAGCACCACTGCCACGACATCTGCGAGCACATGAGAAGGTACTTGGGAGAGACAGTCACTGTATTTACAGAAAGCGGAGGAGAAAGCGGTCAAGGATTTACAGGTGTTTTGGCCCTGGTCACACCAAGATTTGTAAGACTTATTGTGACAGTTGGAACACCACCAGATGACCTATTTATGTACAGAATGTACAGAAGAGAAGGAGAAAGAGAATGTGAAGAACATGAACATCACAGAAGACATAGATACTGCTGCTACCCATATCCAAGAAGATTTTGTGGTCTTGGTTCAATTGTAGACATTCCTTGCAGAAAGATTGTTGCATTTGTTCACAATGCAGTCTGATTTTAAAAATATTGTAAAAACACTTTCTATCCTGGGGTTGCAGTGTTTTTGCTGTGGCCCCTTTAATTTTGTTAAAAGTTGTAGTATAAAATAATTAATATACTCTATTTTTTTTTTAGATATGAGGGATTTAAAAATGTTAGAGGATATACTGAAAATTATATTCGCAATCTTAGCAGGTGGACTTATTGGCATGGAACGTGAAAATGTCCACAGACCGGCAGGCTTCAGGACTCATATACTTGTGTGTGTGGGTTCCACACTTGTTATGATGACATCTGAGTATATTTTCAATGTTTACTATAAAGGACATGGAAACATAGATGTTGCAAGGCTTGGCGCTCAGGTCATATCAGGAATTGGTTTTTTAGGTGCAGGGACCATAATCAAAGACGGTGCTACTGTGAAAGGCTTGACAACTGCTGCAACTCTGTGGGCTGTTGCTTGTATTGGCTTGGCTATTGGAATTGGCTATTACAAAGGAGCCGTTGTGGCAACAGCGGCTGTGTATCTTACATTGATTTTTTTAAAGAAGTTTGAAGTGAGATTTGTCTCCAAAGGAATTTTAAGATCAATTGTTGTTGAAGGACATAATCTCAAAGATTCTATACAAAAAATTGATTCTATTTTGTCTGCACATTCTATTACTATAAAAGACCTTAAATTTATACATGAAGATACAGAAAAGGTCTATTATAAAGTTTTGGTCCTACCTGATGTCAATATAAATCAGCTCATAACAGACCTTTACCTGGTGGAAGGTGTCAGAAGGATATTTTTTGAATAAAAAAGTACTTTTAAAAAAATTGTAGTGTGGTATAATTATCATTCAGAAAATTAAAAAATATAAAGGATGGAGGCAGGGCAGAATAAGGTGACAAAGGAGGACCAGAGCAAAACACCCCTTTTTGATGCTGTAAAAAGACACATTGAGAAAAACATCATCCCATTTCATGTGCCAGGACATAAATACGGAAGAGGCTTAAAAGAATTTACCGATTTTGTGGGTCAGAACGTCATGCTAATGGACCTAAATGGCATGGAAGATTTAGACAATGCAAACAATCCTATTGGAGTTATCTGCGAAGCGGAAAAGCTTTTTGCAAGTGCATTTGGAGCCCAGTATGCATACTTCTTAGTAAACGGTACAACAGCTGGTGTGCAGACAATGATAATGTCAGCTTGTGAGCCTGGTGATGAGATTATCTTGCCCCGAAACGCACACAAGAGTGCATTTGGTGGAATAATCCTGAGTGGGGCAATTCCTGTATATGTACAGCCAGAGGTAAATGAAGAGCTTGGTATTACAATGGGTGTGACAGTAGAGAACGTCAAAAAGGCTATTTTGAAGCATCCTCATGCAAAGGCTGTGTTTGTTATTAATCCAACATACTATGGTATAGCAAGTGATTTAAAGTCTATAACTCGAACTGCACACAAATTTGGTATGGCAGTTTTAGTTGATGAAGCGCATGGTGCTCATATGGGCTTTCACAATGATTTTCCGTTAACTGCGATGGAAGTTGGCGCTGATATGAGCGCTGTGTCAACACACAAGACAGCAGGTTCGCTTACTCAAAGCTCGGTACTTCTTTTGCGAGGTCACAGGATTCAACCTGAGACAGTAAGGCAAATTTTGAACCTTACAATGACAACGAGCTCATCCTATATCTTGATGTGTTCAATTGACGTTGCACGAAAACAGCTTGCTATGTATGGTGAAGAGATGTTAGAAGAGACTTTGAGACTTGCCAGGATGGCAAGAGAGGAAATAAACAAGATTGAAGGACTTTATGCATTTGGCAAAGAGCTTATTGGAACACCTGGTGTTTATGACTTTGATGAGACAAAGCTTGGAATCAATGTCAGAAGGCTTGGAATTACTGGTTATGAAGCTGAAAGAATTTTAAGAGAGGAGTACAATATACAGATAGAGATGTCTGACCTTTACAATATTTTGGCAGTAATTACTTTAGGTGATACACAAGAGAGTGTGGAAAAGCTAATTGAAGCACTTAGAGATATGGCAAAGAAGCTTGGTGTAAAAGATGTAAAGACTCCAACAATAGTGCTTCACTCACCACAGGTTATTGTTTCGCCACGTGATGCCTTTTATAGTTCAAAGAAGGTTGTTGAGCTTGACAATGCAGTTGGTGAGATTTCGGGCGAAATGGTGATGGCATATCCGCCGGGAATACCACTAATTTTGCCTGGGGAGAGAATAACAAAAGACCTTGTAGATTACATTAAACTTCTGAAAGAGGAGGACTGTCAGCTTCAGGGCACTGCTGACCCATATGTCAATACAATTAGAGTTTTAGGTACTGCTGATTGAGAAAAGTCTAGTGAGTAAGTGACTTTTAGAATTCATTCAAGAGAGAGTGTTGATGAATTGCTTAGTCCTTTAGTATATGCTTATATCGGCGATGCAGTGTATGAGTTATATGTAAGAAATAAAGTGATATCCGAGAATCCTGATTTGACTCCTTATCTTTACTACTTGAAAACTACTATGTATGTTCGGGCTTCAAGTCAAGCAGTAGCTATAAAAAAATTGTATGAAAAGCTTGACGAAAATGAAAAAAGGATTGTAAAGAGAGGCAGGAATGCGAAGACTAAAACCATTTCCAAGAATGCTAAGTTGAGTGATTATAAATATGCTACAGCACTTGAAACATTAATTGGTTATTTGTATTTAGAAAACAATATTGAAAGATTGGAGTATATTCTTTCTCAAGTGTATGAAATAATAACTCAAGAGTACCAAACGAGTAAAAACAACTAATTTTAGTATTAATCTTGAAAGGATTGATAAAAAATGATTAGTGGGTTAATAGTACTACTTTTGATTATTTTATTTTTGCCTTTTTTTGTTAAGGCAGTTGAACATAATTTAGAGTATTTTTTGTTCATAATGGGCATTATAGGTGTTATTATTTCAAAGCAAATGAGCTTAGATTTATTTGAACATATTCTTAAAAATCATTTGCTTTATTATATAACTTTTGCTGTTTTGATAGCAGGGATGTTGTTTTTCTTCTTTAGAAATAGAATAAACACAATGATAGAATTACTAACTCATAGAATTTCAATCCAGCTTTTTGTGTTTGTTATAATTGTTATTTTGGGATTAAGTTCAAGTTTTATTACTGCCATAATTGCGTCACTGTTATTAACCGAAATAATGCATCACATGCCACTTGACAGAAACACCAAGGTAAAGGTTATTGTATTGGCGTGCTTTGCAATTGGATTTGGAGCGGCATTGACACCAGTTGGTGAACCGTTAGCAACAATTACTATTTCAAAGCTTAAAGCAGACTTTTTCTATTTAGCAAGAGCAATTGGGTTAGAAATTTTTATCACAATACTGTTAATGGCTTTTTTAGCAGCTCTTGTTGTTAAAAAGGCAAGTAAAACAGATAAAGATGAATTTACAGAAAGTGCAGAGAGCATTAAAGATGTGTTTTTAAGGGCTTTTAAGGTTTTTGTGTTCGTATTTGCACTTGAACTGTTAGGGACTGCTTTTAAACCCTTGATAGATTTGTACATCATAAAGTTAGATGCCAAAATTCTTTACTGGGTAAACATGATTTCTGCAATAGTGGATAATGCTACCCTGGCAGCTGCAGAGATTTCAAGAGAAATGACAGATGAACAGGTCCGAGCAATTGTTCTTGGAATGATTATAAGTGGAGGAATGCTAATTCCCGGAAATATACCAAATATAATCTCTGCAGGAAAGTTCAAAATTAAAAGTAAAGAGTGGGCAAGGATTGGGGTTCCAATAGGTTTGATTTTGATGGCTGTATATTTTGTTTTGGTGTTTATAATTAAACTGTAAAAAATTTCAAAAACTTATGAAGGGAAGATGTAGTTAATGTACGATGTTACCAGCATATTGCAGATTTTACCACACAGGTACCCATTTTTGCTTGTTGACAGAATAATTGAGATAGAAGAGGGAAAAAAGGCAAAAGGAATAAAGAATGTAACAATAAATGAACCTTTTTTCCAGGGGCATTTCCCGGGCAATCCTGTAATGCCAGGTGTTTTAATTGTTGAGGCAATGGCACAGGTTGGAGCTGTTGCCATGCTCTCAAAAGAAGAATTTAAAGGAAAGACTCCGTTTTTTGCGGGTATTGATAAAGTAAGGTTTAAAAAGGTTGTAAGACCGGGAGATGTGCTTTTGATTGAAACAGAGCTTATATCTCTCAAAGGCTCAATTGGCAAGGCGAAAGCTGTTGCTTATGTTGAAGGTGAAGTTGTTTGCGAGGGAGAGCTACTTTTTGCAATTAAGTAGCTCTCCTTTCTAACTGAGTTTTAGCCTTTATAACCCTGATATCTTCACCAAACAGATGCAAAAACATGAAATACTCATGAAGCCTTCCCATTGTTTTGTCTGAGTAGAGCTTTAGCAAACCATCGATGTTATAGTTTGTTGTAATGATCATCTTCTTGTTTGTCATATAACGCTTGTCCAAAAGACTTTGAAATACACCATAACAAAACTCTGCACTTTTTCCCTCATTTCCAAGGTCGTCAATAATCAAAAGGTCCACTTCTTCAAGGCTTTTATACTCTTCATCGTCTACTTCATCGTATAGCCTTACCATTTTAGAGTACTTTTCTTTTAGAATCTCAAAGAATGAGATGCTGTCAAGAAATATTACCGTTTTTTTTCTGTCAATAATCTCTTTGGCAATACAGTGGGCTAAAAAGGTCTTGCCAAGCCCAGTACTACCGTAAAAAAGTAGTCCTTTTTGAGAAGGTTTGTCAAAGTTTTTGATAAATTTTTTTACTTCTTTTATAATGTTTAACATATTTTCATAAGGAGATATACCTTCCTGTGGGTCTATCTCTTTTGAATAATATTCTAAGTTAAAATTTTTAAAGTTATGCTCTTTTAGAATATCTTTTAACTTGCTCTGTTCATACAAAAGTTCTATGAAGAGCTGTGTTCTACATTTGCAAACCTCAATTCCGTTTTCACTTACAATAAAACCAGTGTCTTGGCATGCTTGGCATGTGTACTCAGGTTCTAAATAATTACTTCCAAGTCCAAGATCAATCAAAAGTTTTGTCCGCTTCTGAAGTAAGCTATCAAGTATCTTTGAGTACTTTTCTATCTCAGCTTGGTTTTGAGAAAGAGAAGCTTGTGAAAGTTTTAAACCTGCTTTTGTTATCTTTTCATTTAATATATCAAAATCTTTTGACTTGGAAGAAAGCTGAGCAATCTTTCTTTCTCTTGCAATTTCTGCATTTTGACGACGTTGCTGATATATCCTGTTTATCATCTCAATTATCTTCTTTTTATTCGTCATCATCGTCATCTCTATTACCTCTCAATGCCTTTTTATAAAGTTCTTCAAGAGCTGTATATGTAGACGGATCTCTTTCTTCATATAAAACTTTCTTAGAACTTGACTGTTTTTTGTTTTTCTCTCTCTTTTGTGCATTTTCAAGCTCAAACTTTTTGATTGCCTCTAAACTTCTTAGTCCTGCCTCATACCATCGCTTTATTATACCATTTACATAATTTACAGTGGGATTATTAACATTTTTTACCAGACTCAAAGCGTATATTATGACTTCTTCAGGCATCTTCCAATCATTTATCCAAACGTTCATAATCTCATCTTCGACCTTAGTCGGAGCTCTGTGATATATTCCAAGGTTCTGAAGTACAAGTCTCTTTATTCTACTTGTGTCCTCTTGTGACCTTATGTACTCCTCAGCCTTTTCAATGCTATCTATATTCAGCTCTTTCCATTTAATTGCCATTTGTTCAAGGTATTTAAGATTCTTATTATTCTTAGTGATTGTTACATAGTTTATGAGAAGATATATTACCTCAATAGGAAGCTTTAACCAATCATAAATTTCAAGAAGCACGTCTATATCATTTTTATTGAAAGTCCTGCAGTATTGCTTTTGAGCAAATTCAAGAAGTCCCCTGAATTTTTCGTCTGTTTCATAAAACCTTGATAAGTCTTCAGTTGTGTAGACAGGGGGTGTAGGTGCATTTTCAGGCTTTTCAAACTCAAGCTTTTCGTCCAAAAAATCAATTGTTATATTTCCATCTGCATCTTTTGTAAGCTTTATCAGTCTTCTTTCTGACCAAAATTCAAGTGCTTTGATTACATCACTCTCAAGAAGGTTTAGGTCATGTGCTATCTTGTTTATCTCAATAAATTCCACTTTATTTTGAAGCAAGAACTTTAGGTATATGTATACCTTCACGAACTCCCCGTCAGAAAAAGGCATGTGGTTTTTGATAAAATCATAAGTGATTACAACAAAGTTTTGGACCTTTTGTTGAATAAAGACCTTTAGCATATATAAAAATGCCCCCTTTTTGTGATAAAATAATTTTATCACAAAATCATCTTTGTTTTTATACCAATAAAAGTCAATAGAAGAAGATGGAGGATAAAAATGAGCTTTAAGGTTGTTCTTTTATCGCATACACCCGACCCTGAAAAGGTTGTAGCAACAGCTGCAAAGCTTTGTTATTCAAATACATCAGTTGAGAATATTTATGATAAGCTCGATAGCGAAGCAGTTAAAAACTTTTTAAATCTCTTGATTGATGTTGGCCATGAATCTCCGCTTGAGCATGTGAGTTTTACATTTGGGATTGAGGGTGTTAGCAGGAGCTTTACACACCAGCTTGTCAGACACAGGATTGCTTCATATTCTCAGCAGTCACAAAGGTATGTGAGGCTTGATGGCTTTGAATATGTAATTCCACCGAGTATAGAAGAAGATGAGGAATTAAAAACCATCTTTGTAGACACAATGAACCAAATTGCAAAAAGCTACAAAATTTTAACAGAGAAGCTGCAGGAAAGGCACAAAAATGCTCTTGTCAATAAGGGCTTTAGCGAAAAGGAAGCTTTAAAAAAGGCTGAGAAAATGGCAATTGAAGATGCGAGATATGTTCTTCCAAACGCGTGTGAGACGAAGATAATCATGACAATGAACGCAAGAGAGCTTTTGCATTTTTTTGAACAGCGGTGTTGCAACAGAGCACAGTGGGAAATAAGAAGTGTTGCTGATAAAATCTTAGAGATAGTAAAAGAGATTGCACCGAACATTTTTAAGTTTGCAGGACCTAAATGCATAAGGCTTGGTTACTGTCCTGAAGGAAAGTTTTCTTGCGGGGAGTTTGAAAAGGTGAAGAAAAAATACCTTGGAAAGAGGGAAGAAAATGAGGACAATTGAAGGCAAAAATCCTGTAAAAGAAGCATTAAAAGCTAACAGTCAAATCACAGAGGTGTATATATCAAATACTGCAAGGGATAAAGCATTATCAGAGATTATAAGCCTTTGCAAGCAAAAAGGTGTTGTGGTAAAGTTTGTTGACAAGAACAAGATAGAAAAGATGGCGAAGACAAAAAATCCACAGGGAGTAATTGCAATTGCTCAGGAGTATAAGTACTGGGATATAGATGACCTTTTGCTTGAAGCATCAAATAAAGGCGAAAAGCCTTTTTTAGTGTTATTAGACGAGGTTACCGATCCACACAATTTTGGTTCAATTATAAGGTCTGCCCATTTATGTGGTGCCCATGGTATTATTATTGAGGCAAGGAATTCATGCCCGATCACCCCTACTGTTGAAAAAGCTTCAGCAGGTGCAATAGAACACATTAAGATAGCAAGAGTTGTTAACTTAAGAAGAACAATAGATGAGCTTAAGCGAAAGGGTATTTGGGTGTACGCAGCAGACAACAATGCCACAAAGCTTTTGTATGATTGTGATTTTAAGATTCCAACATGTATTGTGATTGGCTCTGAAGGTAAAGGAATTTCAAGGCTTGTAAAAGAGGGGGCTGATTTTTTAGTGAAAATTTCCCAAAAAGGCAAGGTCAACTCTTACAATGCTTCTGTTGCGGCTGGGATTATCTTCTTTGAGGTTTTAAAACAAAGAATTCAAGAAGGAGAAGGGAAAGGTGCACTTAATGGTTGATGGCTATAACTTTATAAATGCATGGAGCCATTTAAAAAGGATTGCTGAAGATGACTTAGAAGCAGCCAGAAAGAAGTTGTTAGATATTTTAGCTGACTTTTCTGGGTATAAAGGGTATAAAATAACAATTGTTTTTGATTCACATTTGGTAAAAGGTGCTCAGAGAAAAAGAGAGGTTATAAATGACATAGAAGTGGTGTTTACAAAAGAGGGTGAAACAGCTGACAACTACATAGAAAGGTACGTTTATGAGAACGCAAAAGTAGAGAGGATAGCAGTTGTGACATCTGACTACTTAGAGCAACTTATGGTCTTAGGCAGTGGAGCGGTTAGAATACCTCCAAGAGAACTTATATACGAGATTGAAAGTTACAAAAAGGAGCTTGAAAAAAAGACAGATGAAAAGACAAAGAAAAAAGAGAAAATAGAAGATGCACTTGACAGTTCTATTATCGAGAAATTGGAGAAATTTAAAAAAAGATTAGACCAAGCTTGATAGGTAGTTGGTAATAATATATAATTATGATGTGAAAGAATATCTTCATTGCGAGCATTTGAATAAAACAGGCTTGAAAAATTAAGGAGGCATTTTGCCTTGACATTGCAAAAACAACTTTTGAATTTCAAAGAGTGCACCGATGAGGAACTTGTAAAGTATTCAAGAGAAGGTATAAAAGAGGCTACAGAAGAGCTTTTAAATAGGTATCAAAATCTTGTAAAAGCAAAATGTAGAATGTATTTTCTAATTGGTGCTGAAAAAGATGATATTTACCAAGAAGGTATGATAGGTCTTTTTAAGGCTGTACGTGATTTTGATGAGAGCAAATACCCCACTTTTAGATTGTTTGCTGAACTGTGTATTACAAGACAGGTGATAACTGCAATAAAAACTGCAAGCAGGCAAAAACATATTCCTCTTAATACATACATATCCTTAAACAAACCTGTGTATGAAGAAAATGATGAGAGGACATTACTTGACACTATTGCAAATTCTCTCATCTCTGATCCGGAAGAGGTTATGATTACAAAGGAGGAGTTTGAAAACACCTTAAATGCCATCACAGGGTGTTTAAGCCCTTTTGAGTACAAGGTTTTAAACCTCTACCTTGAAGGGAGAAGTTATCAGGAAATTGCCGTGATGATTAACAAGGATGTAAAGTCAATTGACAATGCTCTGCAGCGAGTGAAGAAGAAGATAGAAAAGTACTTGAGTAGTTCTCAAGTCTAGTGATTTTAGCCTTTGGAAAGTATGGAACGCGAACAGGTGTTTTGAGAAGATGGCCAGATAACTTTTGATGGCCATCTTTTTTGTTTGTTGTAAAAATTTCAAACTATACTGTAATATATTTGTCCAATTTTTTAAAAAGGAGGTCAAAATAAAGATGAAAAAAATAACCTTTGGAACAGACGGTTGGCGAGGAATCATTGCCGATGATTTTACTTTTGACAACGTAAAGATTGTTGCCCAAGCAATTGCTGATTATGTTGTTGAGACTTATGAGAATCCGAAAATAATCATTGGTTATGACTATAGATTCCATTCAGAAAACTTTGCAAAGATTTGTGCTGAGATTTTAAGCTCAAATGGTATTCAAGTGCTATTTTCGCAAAATCCAATTCCTACCCCGGCTGTTGCACATGCAGTTGTGAAAAAAGGAGCAAGCGGTGCAATTATGATAACAGCAAGCCACAATCCATATTATTACAATGGAATAAAGTTCATACCTCATTATGGTGGTCCAGCAAATACGCAAATTACTGACAAGATAATAAAAAATGTTGAGAGAATCCAAAAAGAAGGGCTAAAAGATATAAATCCTGACAAAGATCTCATTGAGTATTTTGACTACAAAGAAGAGTATTTGAACGACATATTGAATCTGATAGACAAAAAAGCGTTTGAGGGCAAACAACTAAAGGTACTTGTAAATCCTATGTATGGTTGTGGGATAGGGTATATTGACGAGGCTCTAAGACGGCTTGGATGTGACGTAAAAGTAATAAACAACTGGCGTGACCCACTTTTTGGTGGTCATTTGCCAGAGCCAAATTTAGAGAATATGAAGGATTTGCTTGAGATTATAAAGACAGAGGAGTTTGATTTAGGGCTTGCAACAGATGGTGATGCTGACAGGTTTGGTGTTGTAAACCCTGATGGTCAGTTTATTTCAGCAAATGAAGTGATATTTATGTTAACAGATTATTTAATTAACACAAGAGGCAAGGCTTCCTCTGTTGCAAGAACTGTCGCAACAACCTCTATGATTGACAAGATTGCTCAAAAACATGGTATGAGATGCATTGAAACACCAGTTGGGTTTAAGTACATTGCAGAGTGTCTTATGAAAGAGGATGCTTTAATTGGTGGTGAGGAATCAGGTGGACTTTCTATAAAAGGGCATGTGCCGGAAAAGGATGGGATTTTGGCAGACCTTTTGGTTGCAGAGGCGGTTGCAAAGCTTGAAAAATCTCCAAGAGAGATTTTAGATAGAATTGAATCTGAGTATGGAAAGCTATATAGTAAAAGAATTGACGTTAGAACCACACATAGCAAAAAACAAGAGGCATTAGAGAGAATAAAGAATTTTGGCAAAGACAACGTAGCTGGGCTGAGGTGCTTAGAGTACAGGACAAGAGATGGTCTTAAAGTTATTTTAGAGGATGAGGCATGGTTTTTGGTAAGGGCGTCTGGTACAGAGGATTTGATTAGAATATATGCGGAGAGCAAGGATGCAAAGACTCTTGAAAATATACTTTCTGAGGTAAAAGAATATCTGGGTTTGTAGTTTTTTATACAGGATTGCTTATTGCTTAAGTGTAATAAAATTGAAGAATCTATGAATATGAATATTATAAATTTGCAAAAAGCACATTTGTGGAGGTAATTCGTAGATGACCAAATTAAAGGTTGCAGTTTTGTTCGGTGGAGTTTCAACAGAACATGAAGTTTCGATAATCTCTGCAAAATCGGTTATGCAAAACCTTGACAAGGAAAAGTATGAGATAATACCAATTGGTATTACAAAAGAAGGGAAGTGGCTTTTGTACACAGGAAAGATAGAAGATTTAGACAGCAAATGGACAATGTATTCAATTGAATGTTTTATCTCACCAGACAGGACTAAAAAAGCGCTTGTGAAGATAAAAGATGGTGAAGCTACCTTTATTGACATTGACGTTGTATTTCCTGTATTGCATGGATTAAATGGTGAGGATGGTACTGTACAAGGGCTTTTAGAGCTCTCGGGGATTCCGTATGTTGGATGTGGTGTGTTGTCATCAGCGCTCTGCATGGACAAAGCTTTTGCTAAAAAACTTGCTCTTTTAGAGGGGATTCCACAGGGCCATTTTTTAGTGATTTACAAAGATGAGTATCTTTCCAAAAAGGAATATTTCATCAGACGGATTGAAAGTGAGTTTTCGTATCCTGTATTTGTAAAGCCTGCAAATTCAGGTTCATCAGTTGGGATTTCAAAGGCAAAAGACAAAGACGAGCTGATTTTGGCAATCCATGAGGCATTTTTGTATGATACCAAGATTTTGATCGAAGAGGCTATAAATGCACGTGAGATTGAGTGTGCAGTGCTTGGCAATAGCGAAATTTTTGTGTCAGCCTTGGGAGAGATAGTGCCTTCGAGGGAGTTTTATTCGTATGAAGCAAAGTATATAGATGGCTCATCAGAATTAATCATTCCTGCAAAACTTGAAAAGCAGGTAGAGGATGAGATTAAGGAGCTTGCTATTAAGATTTACAAGCTTTTTGAGTGTAGTGGTATGGCAAGAATAGACTTTTTTGTTGACAAAGAAACTAATAAGGTGTATTTCAATGAAGTAAATACAATCCCTGGCTTTACAAGTATTTCGATGTATCCAAAACTGATGGAGTACAGCGGTATACCATATCCTCAGCTTCTTGACAGACTCATACAATTTGCAATTGAAAAGAACCAACAAAAACAAAGCATAAAATATAGCAAAGAGGGTTAAAGCCTATGGATACAAGACCAATTGGGATATTTGACTCAGGCCTTGGCGGGCTTACAGTCTTCAAAGAGATTGTAAATCTTATGCCAAATGAGAGCATAGTATATTTTGGTGATACGGCAAGGATCCCTTATGGATCTAAGTCCAAAGAGACAGTGACAAAGTTTGCCACTCAAAACACAAGGTTTTTGCTATCCAAAAATGTCAAGATTGTAGTTGTTGCTTGCAACACTGCGTCTGCCTATGCATACGAATATTTAAAAAGTCAGTTTGATGTTCCGATTGTTGCTGTCATTGAGCCTGGAGCAAAAGCTGCAGTCTTAGCAACAAAGAACAAGAAAGTTGGTGTAATTGGTACAGAAGGCACAATTGCAAGTGGTTCTTTTGAGAAAAAGATTTTAGAGTATGACCCAGAGATAGAGGTGTATTCAAAGCCCTGTCCTCTATTTGTGCCGCTTGTTGAGGAAGGGTGGGTCGATAAAGAAGTGACATATCTTGTTGCAAAGGAATATTTAGAAGAGTTCAGAGAAAAGGGAATAGATACCCTTGTTTTAGGGTGTACACACTATCCATTTTTACAAAATGTCATAAAGAAGATTTTACCAGAGGTAACTTTGATAAACCCTGCGCTTGAGACAGCAAAACAAACATATGAGGTTCTAAAACAAAACAATATGTTAAATAGCTCAGAGGAGGAGCCAACTTATTATTTTTATGCAAGTGACAATTTGAAAAAGTTCGAAGCAGTTGCTTCAATATTCTTAAATGAAAAGATAAAATGTGAAGAAAAGATTGATATAGAAAAATACTAAAACCAATGTTTTTGAGGTGAAAGTATGAAAAAAGACGTTTTGATTTTTGTCAAGGGCACCCAAGAATACCCCATAAATAGCCTTGAGAATAGCATAGAGTTTTTCACAGAAGGCACGTTTTATAAAAAAGGTGAAAGCTTTTATGTGACATATAAAGAAAGCGAGCTTACTGGGCTTGAAGGTACAACTACTACATTTAAGATTCAGCCGAACCATATAACATTAATTCGCTATGGCGATGTTACGTCAACCCTTATTTTTGAGCCGGGCAAGAGGCATATATCAACATATATCACTGAAGACGGTGTGATAATGATAGGAGTTTATACAAAGAAGATGAGGGTAGATTTGACCGAAAATGGTGGAGAGGTTTTTGTTGAATATGCCATAGATTTAGATTCGCATATGATGTCTGAAAACGACTTTTTACTCAAAATAAAAGAGGCAGGTGTAAAAAATTGAATTTAGTAAAACTTGCAAAAGACCAGATAAAAGATACCATTGAAAAGGCTATAAATACTTGCGTTGAAAAGGGCATATTTCAGCTAAACGATGTTGTTCCTCCAATAATGATCGAAAAACCAAAAGAAAAAGCTCATGGCGATTTTGCAACCAACATTGCAATGGAGCTTACTAGAAAACTCAAAAAAAACCCACGTGAAATAGCTCAGAACATTGTAGATAATATTGACCTGACAAACACTTTGATTGAAAAAGTAGAAGTTGCAGGGCCAGGCTTTATCAATTTCTTTTTCAAAAGACAGTGGCTTTACAAGGTTGTAGATGCTATACTTTCTGAAGGTGATGATTATGGCAAAGTAGATATTGGAAATGGGAAAAAGGTTATGGTTGAATTTGTTTCTGCAAATCCGACAGGACCTATGCACATGGGAAATGCGCGAGGTGGTGCGCTTGGCGACTGTCTTGCAAACCTTTTAAAATGGGCAGGGTATAAAGTTACAAAAGAGTTTTATGTAAACGATGCAGGGAATCAAATAGAAAAATTTGGACAGAGCCTTGAGATAAGATACAGACAGCTCAAGGGCGAAAAAATAGAACTTCCAGAGGATTGTTATCACGGTGAGGATATAATCGAGCGAGTCAAAGAATACTTAAACGAAAATGGGGATGATTTAGAAACTTTGCCTTCTGAGGAGAGAAGAAAAAAGCTTGTTGAGTTTGCGCTCAAGAGAAATATTGCACTGATGAAAGAACATTTACAAAAGTATGGCATCGAATATAATGTGTGGTTCCATGAGAGCAGCCTCTATACCAGTGGTGAGGTTTTTGAGACAATTGAGGAATTGAAAAAGAGGGGATTTACCTATGAAAAAGACGGAGCTGTATGGTTTGCTGCATCAAAGTTGGATGAAAATTTAAAAGATGAGGTTTTGATAAGAACAAATGGAATACCCACGTATTTTGCAGCTGACATTGCTTACCACAGGAACAAGTTTGAGAAACGAGGGTTTGACATTGTAATTGACATTTGGGGAGCAGACCATCATGGACATGTTCCAAGGATGAAGGCTGCAATGAAAGCACTTGGAATTGATCCTGAAAGGCTTGTTATAATCCTTATGCAACTTGTACGGCTTGTTCGTGGCAAGGAAGTTGTGCGAATGTCAAAAAGAACAGGTAAGGCTATAACCCTTATCGATTTGATAGAAGAGATTGGGAAGGACGCAGCAAGGTTTATGTTCAACACAAAATCGGCAGACACACATATTGAGATAGACTTAGACCTTGTTACACAGCAGACCCTTGACAATCCTGTATTTTACGTGCAGTATGCTCATGCAAGAACTTGTGGGATAATAAGGGCTCTTTCTGAAGAGGGGATTGTTCTAAATAAAGAAAAAATTAGGCTTGAGCTTTTGCAGCAAGAGGAAGAGCTTGAGCTGCTCAAAAAACTTTTGGAGCTTCCAGAAGAGATAGAGATTGCAGCACGCAATTTAGATGTTAGCAGGGTTACAAAGTACCTTTTAGATTTGGCCTCAATTTTTCATGCTTTTTACAATGCATGTAGAGTAAAAAATGAAAACGAAGAGCTAATGCATACAAGACTTTCACTTGTCGAATGTGTAAGGATTGTAACTAAAAATGTGCTGACACTTTTGGGTGTTGATGCTCCAGAAAAAATGTAAATAAAGATGGGGCCTCTTAACTATTTTTGACAAATGGTTAAGAGGCTTTTTGTTTACTTTGAATAAAATTTAGATTAAAAGTTTTTAATCTATTGTTAGTCTTTGAAACAATATGATATAATTTGAGTAGTAAAAAGCACTTAAGTTGGGAGTTATACTATGGATATATTTGCAATACTAATTAGAAATGTATTCTTTCCTTTAATGGAATTATTCAAAGGAAATAGGATTAGAAAAAAATTGAATATTTTGAGAAATAATCAATCAAAAAGTAAATTGGAGATTGAAAACATCCAGAAGGAAGAGTTAAAAAAACTACTTCTTTTTTGTCTGGAGCATGTCCCAGCATACAAAAAGTTTGAATATTTAAGAGAAAAAATTATGACCGAACCAGAAAACGCTTTGCTTGAATTTCCTATCTTAGAGAAAAAAGAGTTCAACCAAAATAGAGATTTGTATTTGTCTGACAAAGCAAATTTATCTCGCTGTATTCTCAACAAAACAGGTGGTTCTACAGGTGAGCCTGTGAAGTTTTACATAGACAGGGAGACAGTTGAGTGGTACGAGGCAGCAAGGTATTTGGGACTTTCATGGTGGGGGATTAATATTGGCGACAGGTGTCTTATGCTTTGGGCGTCCTTAAATGATATTGAAAATACAAAGAGTTTGAAAGACAAACTTAAAGAGCTTGTGTTGAAAAATAGACTGATAATCTCATCTTGGGAGATAAATGAAAGAAATATAAGAAATATAGCAAAGAAGATTCAAAAATACAAGCCTTCCTTTATATACGCTTATCCTTCGGCTGCTTATAAACTTGCAAGCCTTATTAAGGAGAATAAGATAGAGCTCAGATTAAAACTAAAAGGTGTTGTTACAACAGCCGAGAATTTATATAAATACCAGAAAGATTTGATAGAAGAGGTTTTCAAATGTCCTGTGATAAATGAATATGGTGCAAGAGATGGAGGTATTATTGCCTATCAATGCAGAAAAGGTAAGATGCATTTGATGACTCTAACAGGCTATTACGAGTTTGTCGATATTGAAGGTGTGGAGGATAAAAACAAAAAAGCTATTCTAGTTACAGACCTTCACAATTATGTAATGCCAAGGCTGAGGTATCGGCTTGGAGATGTTGTAACTTTGGATGACGAGATGTGTGACTGTGGGATAGGTTTTCCTACTATCAAGGAAATAGATGGTAGGATAGACGAGATTTTTGTGGCAAAAAGTGGTGAAATTTATGATAGCCATTTCTTTAACATATTAGCAAGAGAGATGGAGGGAGTGCTACAGTATCAGCTCATTCAGCATGATTTAGATAATATGACACTTAAGATTGTAAAAGGAAAAAGATTTGATGAAAGAGAAGTAGAACAATTTGTAAAGAGTATTAAAAGTAAGTTTGGCGACATTTCCATAAAGGTTGATTATGTAAATGAGATTCCAACTGGACCCTCAGGCAAAATAAGATATACAATCAGAGAATACAAAATCCCCATTATGAGAACACTTTTACCGTTGGTAAAAATTGGCGCAACAATGTTAGCTTTACTTAGTATAGATCTATGATTTAATACAACTACTTATTAATGTTATATAACTCAACAATGTAGGAAGGGAGGATGGTTGGAATGAACTTAAGAAGGCCAAATGCGAACGAAGCAACTGGTACATTTAACCGTTCAAGAGATGTTGTTCCTATGTCAGGACTTTGTACAAGGTGTGTTGATGGATGTCAGGGTAATTGTGAAATCTTTTTAGCATCATTTAGAGGAAGAGAGGTTTTGTATCCTGGACCGTTTGGCGAGGTCACTGCAGGTGCTGACAAAAATTATCCTGTCGACTATTCACATTTAAACATCCAAGGTTATGCAGTCGGCGCAAAGGGTCTTCCTGAAGGTGTTGAAGCAAATCCTGATACAGCAATCTTTCCAAATGTTGACACAACGACAGAATACGGTTGGGAAAAGAAGGTTAAGATGAAGGTTCCAATATTTACGGGTGCACTTGGATCAACAGAGATTGCACGCAAGAACTGGGAGCACTTTGCAGTTGGTGCGGCTATCTCAGGTATCACACTTGTCTGTGGTGAGAATGTCTGTGGTGTTGACCCAGAGCTTGAACTTACATCGGATGGCAAGGTCAAAAAATCTCCTGAGATGGACAGAAGAATCACAACATACAAGAGGTTTTATGAGGGCTGGGGCGAAATACTTGTTCAGATGAAT
Organism: Caldicellulosiruptor naganoensis; assembly: GCF_026914285.1. Classification (NCBI taxonomy): domain Bacteria; kingdom Bacillati; phylum Bacillota; order Caldicellulosiruptorales; family Caldicellulosiruptoraceae; genus Caldicellulosiruptor; species Caldicellulosiruptor naganoensis. The sequence goes on along the minus strand of NZ_CP113864.1, from coordinate 1,857,695 downwards.
GTTGAGGACACGCGCCTTGGTGTTGCAGAGTATGTCATTGAAAAGCATGGGCTTGACACAATCGAACTCAAATGGGGTCAGGGTGCAAAGTGCATTGGCGGTGAGATAAAGGTAAATAGCTTAGAGAGAGCTCTTGAGCTGAAAAAAAGAGGGTATATAGTACTTCCTGATCCAACTTTAAAAGAAGTGCAGGAGGCATTCAAAAAAGGTGCAATCAGAGAATTTGAAAGACATTCAAGGCTTGGTTTTATTGAGAAGGAAAGCTTTTTGAAAGAGGTTGAGAGATTAAGAAGCATTGGATTTAAGAGGATTACTCTCAAAACAGGTGCTTACTCAGCTGTGGAGCTGGCAATGGCGCTGAGGTTTGGTGCTGAGGCAAAGCTTGACCTGATAACAATAGATGGTGCACCAGGTGGCACAGGCATGAGCCCGTGGCCTATGATGAATGAATGGGGAATTCCGACATTTTACTTAGAAGCATTGGCATATCAGTTTGCAGAGAAGCTTACTAAAAGAGGTTTCAGAGTTCCTGACCTTGCAATTGCAGGCGGATTTTCAACAGAAGATGGAGTGTTCAAAGCAATTGCAATGGGCGCTCCATATGTAAAAGCTGTTTGTATGGGAAGAGCATTAATGATACCAGGAATGGTAGGCAAAAACATTGAAAAGTGGCTGAAAGAAGGTAATTTGCCAAAGACAGTTTCCAAGTATGGAACAACACCAGAAGAGATATTTATCACATATGAAGAGCTCAAAGAAAAATATGGTGATGAAATAAAGAATATTCCTCTTGGTGCAATTGGTATTTACACATTTGTACAGAAATTCAAAACAGGTTTGCAGCAGCTTATGGCAGGTTCGAGAAACTTCAGAATTTCTACAATCTCAAGAAAGGATTTGATTGCACTCACAGAAGATGCTGCAAAGATATCGGGTATTCCATACGTAATGGATGCGTACAGAGAAGAGGCAGAGAGAATTTTAGAGGAATAAATTTGAGATAATTTAATTTTTAGCCAAAAACTAAAGGGGCTGTTAACTAATAAATAAAGAGTTGCAGCCCCTTTTATATTTTGACTTTATAAATAATTAGTTCACATTTAACTTATTCCCTATTCTAATTTCAGTGGCAAACTTTAATGGCAGGGGCGGAGGGACTCGAACCCCCAGCCAACGGTTTTGGAGACCGCTACTCTACCAATTGAGCTACGCCCCTACGTCTGATTTTATTATAAGCTATAATCTATGCTCTTGTCAACCCTATGTTGAGTATCATTTTAGATAGATAAAAATCTAAAATGTTTAGAAACATTCTCTTTTCAAACGTTATTGCATATAGTTTCCTTATTCTCAATGTAATAAGCTTAATTTGTTATTATCAAATGCTTGATGTTGACTGTCAAAGATTATTGGTTTTGGACAGCCACTTGTTATTTTGATATGTAAGGAAAATTATTATATAATTTTTATAGGTAAGGTCATAGATGATTGAAAATTCACATAACTTAAAAATAAGGGTGGAAAAATCAAATGGAAAAGAGAATTTCTAAGTTTTGGACATATCAAGATTATCTCAAGCTGCCTGAAGAAGCAAGGGTAGAGATAATAGATGGTGTCATCTACGATATGAGTCCTGCACCTTCAAGAGTGCACCAAAAGATTGTTTCAGAGCTTACAATTACAATTGGTAGTTATTTACGCCAAAATAAAAAGCCATGTGAAATTTACACAGCTCCTTTTGATGTTGTCTTAGTTAGCGAAGGACAAGATGAAAATCAAGCAATCAATGTTGTTCAGCCTGATATCTCAATCATATGCGACAAGAGAAAACTTACTGAAAAAGGCTGCGTTGGAGCTCCTGAAATGATAATTGAAGTAGTCTCGCCTAATAATTTGATTCATGATTATGTAAGGAAATTAAACCTATATACTCAATTTGGAGTCAAAGAATATTGGATTGTCAATCCTGCTAACCAAACGATTTTAGTTTATAGGCTTAAAGATAATGAAGGTTTACAAGCTCCAGAAAGCTATACTTTCAATGACAAAATAAAGGTTGGTATTTTTGAAGACCTTATAATAGACTTTGCTCAAATAAAAGAGGTGTTATAAAACAACTGGCGCGCCCAGGAGGACTCGAACCCCCAACCCTCAGATCCGTAGTCTGATGCTCTATCCAATTGAGCTATGGGCGCGCACATTTTGTTTTTTTACATAAAAAATAAAGCCCTTTTCAGTAGGGCCTTATTTTCTTTTTAATTGGTGCCGAGAGCGAGACTCGAACTCGCACGGGCTTGACGCCCACTACCCCCTCAAAGTAGCGTGTCTGCCAATTCCACCATCTCGGCACCTTTTATCGCTGCTGCAATATATATTATAAAAAGCTCTTTCAACTTTGTCAATAACTTTTTTGAGCTTTAGTTCCCGCAACAGCCTCTATTTCCTGAGCATGTGCTGCAACTTTGTACTTTTGAGCCATTTGCAGCAGATATTCCAAAGTTTATTTTGGAGTAATCTCTTCTTACATCATCTGAAGAGCATTTGGGACAAATCACTTTTAGACCATTTGAAATTTCTGAAATAGAAGCATTTATTTCGAAAACCTCTTCGCATTTGTTGCAAATAAATGTGTAAAACATTTTATTTGTCACCTTCATTAGCTTACTTTCTATTTCAAATAGTATACCAAAATATTATACAAATTCAACCCTTTTTGTTTTTACTCAACCTGCATTATTGAAGGTGGGGTGTATACTCTCATTGATAATTCTTTGTCCAAAAACAAAAGTCCACTTGGATCTTCTTTGATAAATTTTAGCTTTTTCAAAATCTTATCCATCGTTTCCTCTTCCTCTGCCTGCTCACTTATAAACCATTGCAAAAAGTTGTGGGTTGTGAGGTCCTTTTCTTCAAGAGCAGTTTTTGCTATCTCATGGATAGAGGATGTTATAAACTGCTCGTGAGCAAGCGCAAGTTCAAATACCTCAGTAGGTGAAGAGTATTCTACTTTTGGTTGTTTTAATTCTTTTAAAATAACTCTTCCACCAATTTTGTTAATATAATCAAAAATTAGTCTTGCATGGTCTAATTCCTCTTTTGTTTGGACCATGAAAAAGTGTGCAAAACCATCTAAATTTTGAGAAGCAAAATACGCTTCCATTGCTGTGTAAAAATATGCAGAAAAAAGTTCCCTGTTTAGTTGTTCATTAAGCATCTCAATTATTTTTTGATTTTTCATTGCTCAATTTCACCTCTTCATAAAATAATTTTTCATAGTTATTTTTACCCTCAAAATTAAAAAGTTAACGCTATCTTTTTTCAAATATTGTGGTATAATTATTTCATAGGATGGTATCGACAAGGATGTCGAGCCATACCAAACTCATGTAGGCTATCTTTTATTTGAAAAAATCAAATAGAAAGCTGCCCTGATTTTTAAAGAACAGGGACTGCTAAAAAGGTATTGACACATACTTTAATTACATTTTGCAAAGAAAAGGCAGACTCTGTTCTGCCTTTTTTAATTTATTCTTGGAGGTAATTTTTATGAAAATTGGTTTTTATGGAGCATCAAGAGCAGGAATTTCTTTGGGTTTGTATTTTATAAACAAGGGTCTTGAAGTTGTAGGATATTACAACCGCACATATGAGAAAGCAAAAGAAGCTTCCAATTTGACAAATACAAAAGTTTTTAAAACACCGGAAGAACTAATTAAATCATCTGATGTGATTTTTCTCAGCGTATCTGACTCTGCTATAGAAGAGGTTTCTAAAAATCTACCACAGGAAATTTCAAAAAGCAAAGTTTTTGCTCATCTTTCAGGGGCATTGCTATCAAGCGCAATAAAGGTGTCTTGTAAAGGGAGATTTTCTCTGCATCCAGTGCAGACATTAAGAGGGAAAATAGAAGATGTCCAAAAACTGAATGATGCAGTATTTTCATTAGAAGGTGATGAGCTAGGGAAGGAAATTGGCAAGATAATACTTCAAAAATTGGGGAATAAATATATAGAGCTTAAAAAAGAGGACAAAGTAAAATATCACCTTGCTGCAACGATTGCTTCGAACTATTTAATTGGACTTTTAAACTTTTCATACAGCATTTATAAAGATCTAAAACTATCTGATGACATTATATTCTCAATGATAGGTCCTCTTGCAAAGGCCTCATTAGAAAACTTTTTAAAAGATAGATTGAATTCTTTAACTGGCCCTGCGTCAAGAGGAGATATCCCAATTTTGGAAAAGCACTACACGGTACTTTCAGATAGCCAAAGAAATACATTTTTGGAACTTTTGAAACTTACTTCAGAGCTTATCAAAGAAAGAGGACAGCTTGAGGTTTTTGAGAAACTACAGGACTTTATTAAATCAAAAGGTGGTGAGTAAATTATGAACAAGGTTACAACAAAATTATTGCTTGAAAAAAAGCAAAAGGGCGAAAAGATTACCATGCTCACAGCTTATGATTACACATTTGCAAAGCTATTTGACAGCTGTATGGTTGACATCTTGCTTGTTGGTGATTCACTTGGTATGGTAATTCTTGGATATGATTCGACAATTCCAGTTACCATGGATGATATGGAACACCATGTAAAGGCTGTTGCAAGGGGAACAAGGTACGCGATGGTTGTTGCGGACATGCCATTTTTGTCCTATCATACAACACCTGAAGAAGCTGTAAGGAATGCTGGAAGGTTAATTAGGGCTGGTGCATATGCAGTCAAGATGGAAGGGTGCGATGATGTTTTAGACAAAATAGAAGCTGTGCTTAGAGCTCAGATTCCTGTTATGGGGCATTTAGGACTTACACCTCAGTCTGTAAATGTATTTGGTGGGTATGAGCTTCGTGCAAAAGAGGAAAAAGAAGCAAAAAAGCTAATCGAAGATGCAAAAAAGCTTGAAGAGGTAGGTGTTTTTGCGATTGTGCTTGAAAAGGTTCCAGCAATGGTTGCAAAACAGGTTCAAGAAAGTGTTAAAGTACCCGTAATTGGCATTGGTGCAGGTCCTTATTGCGATGGGCAGGTACTTGTGTGCTATGATATGCTCGGCATGTATGAAGACTTCAAACCAAAGTTTGTAAAAAGATATGCTGAGATTGGTAGTATAATTAAAGATGCTGTTTCTAAGTATATTGAAGAGGTCAAAAAAGGAGAATTTCCAGGAAAGGAGCATAGTTACTGATGGTTGTGGTTGAGAAAATTCAAGAAATGAAGGATATTGTCAAAAAGCTTAAAAAGGAAGGCAAGACAATAGGATTTGTTCCAACAATGGGATATTTACATGAAGGACATTTGAGCCTGGTCAGGAAATCAAAAAGTGAAAATGATATAACAGTTATGAGCATTTTTGTAAATCCAATTCAATTTGGACCAAATGAAGACTATGACAGATATCCTCGTGATTTTGAGAGAGACAAAAATTTGGCTGAGAAAGAAGGGTTAGATTATGTCTTCTATCCCTCAGTAAAAGAAATGTATCCAGATGACTTTAAAACAGTTGTATCCGTCAAGAATATAACAGATATTATGTGTGGCAAGTCAAGGCCAGGGCATTTTGATGGTGTTGCAACTGTTGTGCTAAAGCTTTTTAACATTGTAAACCCTGATAGGGCATATTTTGGGCAAAAGGATGCACAGCAACTTGCAGTCATTAAGCAGATGGTAAAGGACCTGAATTTAGATATTGAGATTGTTCCATGCCCGATTGTGCGTGAAGAAGATGGACTTGCAATGAGTTCACGGAATGTGTATCTTTCTGATGATGAGAGAAAGTCAGCAACAGTTTTGTACAAATCTTTAAATTTAGCAAAGGATCTGATTGAAAAGGGCGAAAGAGATGTTTTAAAGCTAAAAAAGGCAATGGAAGATTTGATTTTAAAGGAAAAGTATACGAGGATTGATTATATTGAATTTGTAAACTATGAGACTTTTGAAGTGATTTCAGAGGTTAAAGGCAAGGTTTTGATAGCATTGGCAGTATTTGTTGGAACAACCAGACTTATCGACAATATGGTTGTGGAGGTATGATAGAAGAATGCTGATTGAGGTTTTAAAATCCAAGATACACAGGGTAACCGTTACAGAGGCTAATCTGAATTATATAGGAAGCATTACAATTGACGAAGAACTGATGGAAGCTGCAGGAATATTAGAAAATGAAAAAGTTCAGGTTGTTAACATAAACAACGGTGAGAGATTCGAAACTTATGTTATAAAAGGAGAAAGAGGAAGTGGAACAATTTGCTTAAATGGTGCAGCTGCTCGCTTGGTGCAGGTTGGAGATAAAATTATTATAATGGCTTATTGCTTGCTTACGATGGAAGAGTATAGAGAACATAAACCAAAGATTGTATTTGTGAATGAAAATAATAAGATTGTGAAACTTTCAAGTAAAGAAGATCATTCAGAGTGTATGTGTTAGCAAAGAAGCTTTCAGAAGAAGGGGGCCTAAGTTAGCATAATGGGGCCCCTTTTAATATTATTAGGACCAAGTGCATATACTATATTTACTGATAATGATAAAACTCTATTGTATGCAAAATGAAAGGAAAAGTAAAAAATAAAAGGTCATTGGCAATAGCTTTAATAACAGGAACTTTAATTTGTCTTACTTTCATCTCGGCAATCTCTCAACATTTTGCAAATCCGTATTTAATCTTTGTTTCTATCGATAATAGCAAACTTTATGTATTTAAAAATGGAGTATTATACAAATCATACCCCATTTCTCCTGGGAAGCCTTCAACTCCAACTCCAGTTGGAACATTTAGGATAATTTCAAAATCGTACTGGGGTGAAGGTTTTGGGGGAAGGTGGATGGGCCTGAATGTGCGGCATGGCAAATATGGTATTCATGGAACAATATACGAAAGTTATATTAGTGCACATGTTAGCAAAAGGTGTGTAAGGATGCGAAATGACGATGTAAAAGAGTTATTTTCATATATACCTCTTGGCACAACTGTTGTAATTTCGGAAGGTGCATATGGTGAATTTAGAAATGGTTTCAGAACAATCTTTCCTGGAGACACAGGTGAAGATGTGATGGCCGTGCAGAGACGGCTCAAAGATCTTGGTTTTTATCATGGCGATGTTGATGGGAAGTATGGTCTTGCAATGGAGGCAGCAATTTATCAATTTCAAAAAAAGAATAAATTGCCAATAACAAATAAAATTACTCCTTATTTAATGAAAAAAATGGGATTTTACTTATTTGAATAAAAAAATCTCATGATAGCAAAAATAAATATGTAACTTAATAGAATTTTAATTCTCATAAAAAGGGAGGTAGAAGCACGTGGCAAACATAAGTGCAAAAGAACTCATATTCTTAGAAGACAATATTAAGATGAAGCAAAACTCAATCAATTTCATCGCAGGGGTTTCTGACCAAATTACAGACATCTCTCTCAAAAACCTTTGCCAGCAGTGTGTAAACCACTGCAAAAGTGACATAGCTATTTTGTCAAGGTTTATTGAAAATCCAAACATTCAATAACAAAGAAGGGGTGAAGTGAGTATGAAGACATTGTCAGATAGAGACATTGCCTTTTCACTTTTGAACGCTATGAAGCTTCAAGCAATGGCACTTACAAACTTGATTTTGGAAAGCTCCAACAATGCTCTAAGAAAAGAAACTATGTCAATTTTAAATAGAGTATTTGACCATCAAAAGCAGATATTTGATTTTCTATCTCAAAAAGGGTGGTATCCTGTTGAGATGGCAAAGCAAGATGATATATCAAAGGACCAAAGAGATGTCCAGACAATTCAGAACAATGTTCAGATGATTTCAATGTGAAGTTCTTAAAAAAGTATTGTTTAAGGGGCTGGAGAGAAACTTTTCGCCAGCCCCTTGGATTTTTCTAAAGGTCCTTCTTCATGACAATCCATTTACCTTGTGGGTCTTGTGACATTCCTATCTGGTAAAAGCCAAATTTTTTGTAGAGCTTTATTGCAGGCAGGTTATCTGGTCTTACTTCTAATTTGACTTGTTTTACTCCTTTTGATTTTAGAAAATTTAGTCCTGCTTCAACAAGTTTTGTTCCAATATTTTTCCCTCTATACGATTTGCGTGTGCCAATTGAGAGAATTTGAGCGCTAATACCGCTTGCGTATTTTGTTTGAAACTTAAAGAAATCAAGTTTGTTAGAAAGTATCTTCCAGATGGGTTTTATGCCAAATCCATAAAGGCCGAATATCCATTTAATTACCCATTTAAAGACAGACAAAGACAAAACAGCTACTAACCATACTTTTCTTATATCTTTTACTACACAGATATATCCAGCAATTTTTTTATTTTCTTTGTCTTCGTACACCAAAAAACCATGAGGTTCTGCAAGAAGAACTACTTTGAATATGTCTTCAATGGCAGAGTTTTTAATTCTATTGTTAAAATAAAATTCTATGCTGTCACTAAAAGCTTCTCTGAAAATTTCAGCAACCTGAGGCAGGTCAGAGAACTTTGCACATCTTACCATGTATCTCACCTTTATAAAAGTATCTTTTGCTGTTTGTATTTTCATTTTTACTACATAGTACTTTAATTATACTTCTTTCATAGAGTTTTAAAAAGGTGAACAAAGATTTTAAAAGGTCAAAATATTATCCAGATAATTCCAATAAAATTTTCAAAAAAGCATATTGACAAAAAATCTTTTATAAGTATAATAAATAATGTCAACGGCGTGAGAGAAAGACGCCGGTGACGAGAAAAATAAAACAATAAGAGGTTCCTCGGTAGCTCAGCGGTGGAGCATCCGGCTGTTAACCGGAGGGTCGTAGGTTCGAATCCTACCCGGGGAGCCAATTTTTTAAAGGGCCTTTAGCTCAGCTGGTAGAGCAGCCGGCTCATAACCGGTCGGTCTGGGGTTCGAGTCCCTAAGGGCCCACCAATTCCGAAAATAATAAGCGAGTCTTAAAAGACTCGCTTTTATTTTTGTCTACTCTTGCGAAGACTCTTCGTGGTTTTTAGCTAAATTCTCAAAAAGAAGTCTGTAGACTGTTTCAGCGTTTTTATTCCAGTTTCGACAGATTCTTTTCGCAATCTCTACATGAGGTACATTTACTTTTACTTCAAATAGTATACTATTTCCTTCCCGCAGGGAACATACAACCAAGTATTCGTTTGGGTTGATTATCTTGTAGTCAGAATAAACTTCAGTATTGAGCTTAATCTTTCTATAGTTTTTCTTTATGTACTCTTCAATTTCATCAAGTGTAGTTTTGGGAACAAGGTTAAGAAGTATCTCTAATACGTTTTTACCACTTTGAGAAATTTCTATGTATGTCCTAAGCTCATCGTCATATCTATGTATGAGCTTTTGAGCTTCAAGTTCTTTTAGGTATTGCTGATATTCGAAAAAGTTCATATACTTTGTTGAGAGAATAAATTCATCAAGTTGCTGAGTTGAAATAGGAATGCTAATCCTGTTTAGGAAAAATAATATGATAAGTTTGTTTTGAGCAAGAGTGTGTATTTCGTTGTACTCATCCGACATTCTATTTCACTCCTTTTACTTTTAAAGCCGCCATATTTTGTGCAAAATATGGCGGCTTTTGTATTTTCTTTATTACATTTCTCTTCAGCTTATCTTAAGTTAAACTCACCAAGTGTCCTCATTCTCTCGATTTCTTTCAGTACAATGTCATAAAGATTCAAATCCAAGGTATTGCAGATTGATGCTAAGTAAAATAGTGTACTTCCGATCTCTTTTTCAATCAAATCCCTGCAATTTTCACAAAGCTTACCTTCTACATGAGTCTTTAAATACTTTTTAGCTTCTTTGAGACTTACATCTATTGGAATCTCTTGTTTTTTAGCGTTTATTCTTATACATCCGCAGTTTGTGACAGACTTTATTATACTTCGGTTGACCCTTGCTGCTGATTCAGAGAATTTAGTAAGACTATCAAGTATACTTTTGTTTCTTATTAACAACTCATCAACTACATATTGGAAATCGTCTATGAAGATATCCTTCAACATATTTCACTCCTAAAAAACGACTTTAGTTTAATTATAAATTTCTTCAAATTCAAATGTCAATAAGAAATTAACCTTTTCTTTTCATATCAAAAACAATAGTGTAAAATATTAAAAACAGCACTTTAAAGGGAGGATAAATTTGTAGATGAAGATTAGCTTTTCAACTGTGGGTTGCCCAAATTTTACATGGGATGAAATAGTTGCAACTGCAAAGGACTTTGGATATGATGGTATTGAACTTAGGGGAATATGTGATGAGCTTGAGGTTTATAAAACATTTCCTTTTGTTGGTGACAATTTAAAACTTACAAAAAAGAGATTAGATGACCTGGGTTTGGAGATTTCTTGTATTTCAACGTCTTGTTATCTTTTTGACAAAAAGGCCAAAGATGTCACAATCGAGGTGGCAGAAAAACATATGAGGTTAGCAAAAGAGCTTAGTTGCAAATACATAAGAGTCTTAGGAGATGAGTGGATAACTCCTGCGAAAGACATAGATGAAGAATTTGTAAAGGAAATGCTAACCATCTTATGTAAGATAGCAGAAAATTACAATGTTGATGTTTTGATTGAAACAAATGGTGTATGGGCTGATTCTAAAAAGCTTGCAGCTTTACTTGAGAAGGTGCCTTATCAAAATGTTGGGGTTGTTTGGGATATTCACCACCCCTTTAGGTTTTTTAATGAGGATATAGAGTACACATATGGCAATTTAAAGGGTTATATAAAACACGTTCATGTAAAGGATTCAATAAAAGAAGGCAGCAAACTTATATTTAAGATGATAGGTGAGGGAGATATTCCTATTGAAAAGGCTATTAATTTACTGCTCAAAGATAGTTACCAGGGGTATATTTCGCTTGAATGGGTAAAAAGATGGTTCTCTGAACTTGAAGAGCCAGGGATTGTGTTTTTAGAGTTTATTAACAGAATTAAAAAACTTGTAGTTTAAAAATGTACGCCTGAAAAAGAGGAAAAGAAAAAATAGCACAGTAGGAAGGATTTACTCCTTTCTACTGTGCTCAAAAAGTATTTCATAGAAATTTGGAAAAGATACTGATGCACACTCTGCATTTAAAATTGTGCTTTCGCCTTCAACTGCACATGCCATAACTGCCCCTGCCATGGCAATTCTGTGGTCGTTATATGAATCAACAATGCCAGCTTTTAGCTTGTTTTTTGAGCCGATGATTTCCAATCCATTTTCAAGCTCATAGCATTCAGCACCAAAGCTCTTTAGCATCTCAATGGTTGTTTTTATCCTATCACTTTCCTTTACCCTCAGCTCTGAAGCATTGTCGATAATGGTTTTTCCATCAGCAAAAGCTGCAGCAACCGCCAAAATAGGTATCTCATCTATAATGCGTGGGATATCATCTTTATCAACCGAAACTCCTTGAAGGCTGCTACTTTTTGCAACTATTGTTCCAACAAGTTCGCCGTTTTGGATTTGAACATCTTCAATACTAATATCAGCACCCATTTGTTTTAAGATATCAATTATACCTGTTCTTGTATGGTTTAAAATACAATTTTCAACTATAACTTCACTATCTTCACAGATAAGAGCAAGCACAATAAAAAATGCAGCAGAGGAGATATCTGAGGGAACTTTAATTTTGAGTGCTTCTAAACTGCTGGGAAGTACCTCGATTTTGTAAAATTTATCTTCAAATGAGGTTTTGATATTTGCCCCAGCAGACTTTAACATAAGCTCTGTGTGATTTCTTGACATTGGCTTTTCTTTTATTATGCTCATTCCCTCTGCTTTTAAAGCTGCAAAAATGAGTGCTGATTTTACTTGTGCGCTTGAAACAGGCAAAATGTAATCAATGGGTTTTAAGAGATTTTTCCCTTTTACCTTTATAGGGAGAAAATCTTCTCTTTCTAAAAACTCAAAATTTGCTCCCATTTGACTCAACGGTTGTGTTACTCTTTTCATAGGTCTTTTCCGCAAAGAGTTATCACCATCTAAAATTGCTTCAAACTCTTGTGTTGACAAAATTCCAAGCAAAAGTCTTGTGGTTGTACCGGAATTGCCACAATATAATTGCTGCTCAGGAGCTGATAAATTATAATTTTTTCCTTTCACGATAACCTTGCCGTTTTTTGTTTCTATTTCTACTCCAAGTTTTTTAAAACACTCTATTGTGCTTATACAATCATCAGCAAATAAAAAATTTTCTACTTCAGTTGTTCCTCTTGCTAAGGAACCTATCATTATACTTCTGTGTGAAATTGACTTATCAGGTGGAATATTAATCTTTGCTTTTATCTTTCTTCTTCCCTCAATCTTTACGTTCATTTTATTTCATCACTCACAATCTTATCTCTTATTGATTTTGCTCTTTCAAAATATGAATAAACATCGCTGTAGCTATTGGATTCAAGATTTGATTTAAAATTTGTCAAAAGCTCAATGTATTTGTTTATAAGTTTAAGCAAAACCTCTTTGTTTGAGAATGATATATCTGCCCACATCTTGGGGCTGGAGGAGGAGATGCGAGTAATGTCCTTAAAACCCCCTCCAGCAAACTTGCAAAAGATACTATTTTCGTTTAACATATTCACAAGCCCAGCAGATACAATATGAGGAAGATGGGAAATTACGCCTGTTACAGCATCATGAAGATTGTAATCAATTTCCTCAACCCTGCATCCAATCGAGGTTATAAGTTCTTTTAGTTTTTCAACTTCATTTTTAGAATTTATATCAATCGGTGTTATAAAATAGTATGCTCCTTTAAAAAGAGTATCAAAGGAATTTTCATAGCCTATCTTTTCTGTACCAGCCATTGGATGACCACCAATGAAGTTTGAAATTCCTTTTTGCAATGCAAATCTGCATATTTGAGCTTTTGTACTACCAACATCTGTAATAATTCCTTTTTTTATCTTTGACGATAACTTTTCCAAAATTTCAATACTTTCTAATACAGGCACGCATATGAAGCTAAAGGCATACTCGTCTTCAACATCCTCTAAGTCTTCTATTTTTTCTTTCACGATTCCATCTTTTATTGCTATTTCAACTGACTTGTGGTTTATATCAAATGCATGGATTTCAAATCCACACCTGTTAAATACTTTGGCAAGTGAACCACCAATCAAGCCAAGTCCAACAATTAGAATCTTTCTTCTCATTTTCTCATACACTCTTTCCAATTGATTTAGCAATTTGAGATATTTCTTTTACAAGCTTGTCAAATTCCTCAGGTGTAATCGACTGTGGACCATCAGATAAAGCCTGCTTTGGATTTGGATGCACCTCAATCATAAGCCCATCAGCGCCTGCTGCAATTGCCGCTTTTGAAAGTGCTGGAACATACTTTGCTTTTCCGGCTGCATGGCTCGGGTCTACAATAATTGGCAAGTGGCTCTTTTCCTTCACAACTGGTATTGCAGATATGTCAAGCGTATTTCTTGTAGCTGTCTCAAAGGTTCTAATTCCTCTTTCGCAAAGAATTACATTAGGATTTCCTTCGCTCAAGATATACTCAGCAGCATTTAGCCACTCTTCAATTGTTGCAGCAAGACCACGCTTTAAGAGAACAGGCTTATCTTGTCTTCCTACATATTTTAGTAAATTGAAATTTTGCATATTTCTTGCACCAATCTGAAAGATGTCTACATAATCGTATGCTTTGTCAACAGCATTTTCACTTATAACTTCTGTTATAACTAAAAGGTCATACTTTGTTGCTGCCTCCTTTAATATTTTCAAACCTTCTTCTTCAAGACCCTGGAACGAATATGGAGATGTTCTGGGCTTGTAAGCTCCACCTCTTAGTATCTTTGCTCCACTTTTTTTGATTTTTTCAGCAACTTCAAACATCTGTTCATAGCTTTCAATTGCACAAGGACCACCAATAAGTGTAAGTGTATCTCCACCAATCTCAACATCTTTGATTTTTATAACGGTTGGCTCGCTTTTGAATGTCCTGCTTGCGAGCTTGTAGCTCTCTAAGATTGGAATTATTCTATCAACTCCAGGAAGAAGTTCAACTGGCACATCTGAAAGTATTCTTTCATCACCAATAACACCAATTACTGTCCTTTCAATACCTTGAGAGATGTGTGGGCGAAGCCCAAGCGAGGTGATTAGTTTTACAACCTCTTCAATTTCTGTTTGACTGCAATCTTTTTTCATAACAATAATCATGTTACATACCCCCATCCTACCATTTAGTTTGTTCTCTTTTATCTCCATGCTACCGTTCTGCAAACCTAAATCTTTTACAGAATTTCTCTCAACGCCTTTATAAATTCCATGTTATCACTCTCCAATCCTGTTGTTACTCTAAGATATGTTGGCATATCAAAAATATCTCCCGGCCTTACAATGATTCCTTTTAACAAGAGCTTTTTAAAAACCTCAACTGCATCCTTTTTTACGTCTACCATTACAAAGTTACCGTAAGACTTAATATATGGAAGATTCATTTCCTCAAAACTTTTATAGAAAAATTCAAGAGACTTTTTATTAAGCTCTTTTGCCTTCTTTATATGTTCTTGGTCGTCAAGTGCAGCAATTGCAGCAATCTGCGCTACATGGTTTACATTAAAAGGTGGTCTTACCCTGTTTAGCTTTTCAATTATTTCTTCTGAAGATATAGCATAACCAATTCTAAGTGATGCAAGACCGTAAATCTTTGAGAATGTCTGAAGCACAATCAAGTTTTTAAATTCATCAAGCCACTGAGTAGCATCTGGATATTCTGGATCTTCGATGTACTCTTTGTATGCTTGGTCAACAACAACTGCGATGTTTGATGGTACAGATTTGATGAAGCTGTAGAGCTCATCTTTTTTGACAATTGTACCTGTTGGATTGTTGGGGTTGCAAATCCATATTACTCTTGTTCTTTCGTTTATATGTTTGGAGAATTCTTCAAGGTCATGAGTATGGTTTTTTAGAGGAATCTCAATGGGAATACCGCCCATCACTTTGGTCACAGTTTCGTATCTTGGAAAAGAAGGTCTTGCCATTATTGAGTTATCGCCGGGATTAATAAATATGCTGGCTATAAGCTGAGTAATTTCGTCAGAACCAGCACCGAGCATTATTTGCGTAGGCTTTACATTTAACTTTTTTGAAAGTTTTAACTTTAGCTCTGTACAGTTTCCATCAGGATAGAAACTTAAGTGGTCCAAACTTTCTTTTATTGCTTTTTTAACATTTTCAGAAGGTCCTAAGGGATTTTCATTTGAGGCAAGCTTAATCACCTTTTCAAGTCCCAGTTCTCTCTTTACTTCAGAAATTGGTTTTCCAGGGATATATGGCGAAATAGTATTTATCACCTCTCTGAACAAGCTACTACATCCCCTTCTGTTAAACTTATTTTCATTAATTTTATTATCAACCTTTAGGGTTGTCAAGCATGTGTGTGCTAATTCAAGAAAGACTTAGTGTAAAATATTTATAGGACTTGAGATGGAAAAAATGCTCCCTCCTCTTGGGAAAAATGAGAGAATGATATAAAATAATGAGTAAAAAGAAAGAAGAAGAGAAATGAAAAGAAAAACAAACCAAAGGAGGGAGCAAAATGTTTGATAATATTATAGCAAAAATAGAGGAACTTTTAAATAGATTTGGAGAAGGGATAGTGGAGATATTAAGAGGAGAGAAGGATATAGCGATGTATTCAATGGAATTGAAGGAGAAGATGGATGAGATAGGGAAGGAGATGATAAAAGAGGCATGCGGACTTGTAGATGAGATTGTAAGGAATGAAAAGAAGAGGAAGGCAAGGTATGAGGTTGTAAGGAAAGATAAGAGGAGCATAAAGACAATATTTGGAGATGTGGAATATATAAGGACGTACTACAAGAATAAAGGAGAGGGAGGGTATGTGTATTTAGCAGATGAAATTTTGGGGATAGAGAAATACCAAAGAATAGACAAAGCAGTCAAAGCAGCAATAGTTGAGAAGGTAGTAGAGATGTCATATGAAAGAGCAGCCAAAGAAGTATTAGGAGAAGAGAAAATTGCAAGACAAAGTGTAATGAATATTTTGAGGAGGATAGAGGCAGCTCAGTTCGATAGAATCGAGCATAATAGAAAAGGAGTTGCAGGCAGTAAAAAAGTGGTAAAAGAACTTTATATAGAGGCAGATGAAGATCATATTTCGTTACAAAACGGAGAAGGGAAGATAGCGAAGCTTGCGTACATAAATGAGGGATATAAGGGAGAAAAGGGGGTTGTCAAAAGGAGGGAATTGAAAGGAGTGCATTATTTTAGCAGTATTAAAGAGAGACCAGAAGATTTTTGGTCAAAAGTAAGTGAATATATAGAGGAGCACTATGAAACGGAGAGGATAGAGAAGATATATTTGTTAGGGGATGGAGCGGCATGGATAAAGGAAGGGCTTGAATGGATAGTGGGTGCAGAATTTGTATTAGACAGGTTTCATCTAATGAGAGAGGTAATCAAAATAAGCGGTGGAGATAAGAATATATTTGCTGGGATAGTAGAAGCGTTGAGGGATAAGGATAGAGAGAAGTTTGAGGGATTGGTAGCTAAAGCGATGGAAAAGACTGGAGGGGACAAAAGAGCGTTGAAGAGGATAAGTGAAAGCAGGAGATATATAGCTAATCATTGGGATAATATAGTATTAGAGTTAGATAATAGGATTATAAAAGGATGTAGTACAGAAGGGCATGTAAGCCATGTATTAGCAGATAGGATGAGTTCAAGACCAAGAGGATGGAGCGAACAAGGAGCAGAAGTGATGGTAAAGTTATTGAGCTTGAAGTATAATGGTGTAAACTTGAAAGAAGCATATTTAAAAGAGATTTGTAGCAAGGAAGAGAAAGAAGAAAAAATATTGAAAGAAATTGTGAGAAAAGATGTTAAGAAGATAAAGAAACAGATTGAAGAGACGAGGAATAATGTGCCAATTTTAGCAAGAGGAAAGTTTATTTGACGTTTAGAGTACTGAAAGGCCTAAGTACTGGAGATTTCTTAAATGCAGTCGTATTTTAATAAAAAATTTCCCTACAAACTCTTGACACTATCCAAGAAAGATATTTGCTTTACTTTTTGTATGAAATATGATAAAATCAAAAACATAGTCCTCTCTGCTACCAAAGAGGAAAAAGATAGTGTAAAAATAGGATGTTTGACATGCCTGTATATAAAAAAGCGTAAAAGAGCCCACGAAGGGTTAAAAAAACCTGAAGTGGGCTTTTATTATTTTCTGCAGGCTAATCTTTGAATTTATTAAATTAAATTCAAGTTTAAAGGAGGTTGATTGAATTTGCATATTCCAGATGGTTATTTAAGTCCTCAGACGTGTGCAACATTTTATGCGGTATCAGCAGCTGCAGTAGGTTATGCTTTTAACAAATTTAGAAAACAGGCAGATGAAAAGACCTACATTCAGTTATCTGTTGCATCAGCTTTTACATTTATAGTCATGATGTTTAACTTTCCTGTTGTCGGTGGAAGCTCTGCTCACATAACCGGAATACCGCTTATAACATTTTTGTTTGGACCAATGGCTTCAACAGTTGCCTCAAGTGTTGTTTTGATTATTCAAGCACTACTTTTTAGAGACGGTGGAATTTTGGCGCTTGGGACAAATATATTTAACATGGCAGTGGCAATACCTTTAACTGCGGTTCTTATAAGCAAACTTTTGGAAAAATTAGGTCTTAAAAACGAAAAGGTTCGAATATTTATATCGTCTTATTTCGCAATGAACATTGCAGCGCTTTTGACAGCCATTGAGCTTGGCCTTCAACCACTTTTATTTACAAAAGCAGGAAAGCCTTTGTATTTCATGTATGATTTAAAGACCACCATTCCTGCAATGATGATACCACACCTTTTGGTTGTAGCAGTGGTTGAGGCGGCAATGACAGTCCTGCTCTATTCACCTTTAAAAAATTTTGTTGCAATTAATGCTGAAGAAAGAAGGGGTGTAGTAAGTTAAAATGAAACAAAAGAATTATAAAAGCAATATAAGAAGAATTTTTTTGGTCCTCTTAGTGCTTGCTTTTCTGACTCCTATTGGGCTTTTGACTCAAAACCCTACTTTTGGAGAGTGGAGTCAAGAAGAGATAAAAAAGATGCTTGGGTTTGTGCCAGAAGGAATAAAAAAGTATGCTGATATATACAAATTTGATTTGTTTGACGGTTACACAGTAAAGTTTATTAAAAATGATTATATAGGATATATCTTGTCCGCAATAATTGGAATTGTAGTTATATTTGCACTATTTTATATCTTGAAATTCGTAATGGCTGAAAGGAAGTAGTTATAAAGTGTTACCAGAGTTTTTAAAGAGCGAAGATACCTTTGCAATAGATGTTGAAAAAGAAAGCTATGTACAAAAATCCATTTCTGAGTATTTAAAGCTTTCGCAGTGGTTCTTTAAAACAAATAAAAGTGCTTTTTCAAAAATTGATGAATGGGCAAAACTTATATTTTTGATTTGGTTTAGTTTTTTAGTTGCTACATCACAAAGTTTATATTTTATAGCATTGTCATTTGCACTAATTATTATTATTGCTCTTATTTCAAAAGCAGATTTAAAAGCATTGTTAATTTCTTCGTGGGGTTTTGTACCGCTTTTGACGTTTGTAATAGGTATTCCTTACGCGGTGTTGACTAAAAATTTCATTCCCACCGTCTTACAGAGCTTAAAAGTGGGTATTATAATTATGATAGGTGAGGTTATAATCTACAACTCAAAAATCGATAGGCTTTTTAAGCCTTTTTCTTTTTTTAAGGGATTTAGAGAATTTACATGGTTTGTGGAACTTACCTTGAGAAATATTTTTATTCTCATTACAACAATCACCCAGATTCTATTTGCAAAAAAGACAAGGACAGTAGGTAAGACTGCCAACAAGATAGTGTTTGTAGGACAAATGCTCAAGGTTATAATGGTAAAGAGTATGTATGTCTCAGAAAATACACTTATTGCAATGAAAACACGAGGATATAGTTCTAAAAATAAAAGTGTTTCTACAACATATAAATTCAAAATGGGAATAGGTGAAATTCTCACGCTTTTAATGGCATCAATATTAGCAATTTTGGAGAGGATATTGATATGAACGTTTATTCGGCAAAGAATTTGACCTATAAAATTAACAATAAAATTATTCTTGATAACCTAAATTTTGAAATAAAAAAAGGAAAGTCATACGCACTCATTGGCTGCAACGGCAGTGGCAAGACCACGCTTATGAAAATACTTGCGGGGGTAGAACTTAACTTTGAAGGGGAGCTTTATTTTTTTGACAAAAAGCTTGACAAATCAACTTTTGAAAGGTTATTTGAAGAAGGGTTTTATAGGAAAGTAGGATATATGTTTCAAGATACTGACCTACAACTTTTTAATCTCAATGTGTTTGACGAGATTGCCTTTGGACCAAGGCAGTACATAGCCGATGAGAAGGAAATAGAAAAAAGGGTTTTTGAGATCGCAAAACTTTTTGGGATTGAGAATTTATTACAAAGTGATATACTTGTTTTAAGCGGTGGTGAAAAGAAAAAGGTAGCACTTGCATCAATCCTTGTAAACAATCCTGATATTCTTATTTTAGAT
Source organism: Caldicellulosiruptor naganoensis (assembly GCF_026914285.1). Classification (NCBI taxonomy): domain Bacteria; kingdom Bacillati; phylum Bacillota; order Caldicellulosiruptorales; family Caldicellulosiruptoraceae; genus Caldicellulosiruptor; species Caldicellulosiruptor naganoensis. The sequence continues at coordinate 1,838,138 of NZ_CP113864.1, read as the reverse complement.
GAGCCAACAAACGATCTTGATCCCAAAAGTATAAGATTCATTGCAAAAGTTTTGAGCGAGCTGAAAAATGCGGGAAAGACAATTATTCTCTCAACTCATCATTTTGACGTGCTTTTGCTGCTTGCTGATTTTACAATTGTTATGTCTTCTGACCACAAGATTTTAAAAATTGGCAAGACAGAGGAAATATTGAAAGACAAAGATCTTTTAGTAGAAGCAAACGTGATAGATGAGGAATTTGAAATTTTTAAAAAATTTTTTTAAAGGAAGTGAGACAGGTCCATGAGAATTAACAGACTTGAAGATGTTGAAAAGCTCAAAACAGATAAGGACAGACTTTTTTTCTCTGCACAGCATGATGAAATAAAGATGGGATTAACTACTGACATTTATTTTATAAAAACACTGGAAGTATTAAGGTATCTCAAAAGAGAAGATGCAGTTGTGAAGGCTGAGATTTTTGCAAGGAGAGATGGGGTTTTTTGTGGCCTGCCCGAGGTTTTAAATCTTTTAAAAGATATAGATTGTAAAGTGTACTCCTTAGAGGAAGGAGAAAGTTTTTCAGCAAAAGAAGTTGTGATGAGAATAGAGGGCAAGTACACAGAGTTTGGTATATTTGAAACACCAATTCTTGGCATTCTTGCAAGCTCATCTGCGTGGGCAACAGCTGCACGTGAATGCAAGCAGGCAGCAGGTGACAAGCCAATTTTGTGTTTTGGTGCGCGCCACATCCATCCTTCAGTTGCGCCTGTAATGGAAAGGGCAGCAAAAGTGGGTGGCGCTGATGGGGTAAGCTGCATATTGGCAGCCAAAATATTGGGAATTTCCCCATCGGGAACAATTCCACATGCTGCAATACTGATTGCCGGGTCAACAGAAGATGTTGCAGTAGCCTATGATAAGGTGATTCCAGAAGACTCACCTCGCATCATACTTGTTGACACCTTTAAGGACGAAGCACAAGAGGCACTGGATGTTGCAAGGATATTGAAAGAAAGGCTACAAGGCATCAGGCTTGACACACCGGGTGAAAGAGGTGGGGTTACCCCCGAGCTTGTGTATGAGGTGAGAAGAAGGCTTGATTTGGAAGGTTTTTCACATGTGAAAATATTTGTCTCAGGCGGACTTTATCCTGAAAAGATAAAGATTTTATCTGAAGCAGGGGCTGATGCTTTTGGCGTTGGAAGCTATATTTCTGGTGCACCTCCAATTGACATGACGATGGATATAAAAGAAGTTGACGGAAAGCCTATTGCAAAAAGGGGAAGAATTCCTGGGATTACAGAAAATAAGAGGCTAAAGAGGGTAAAGTGAAGTGATTTTTAAAAGAAAGATTCAGATGACTCATAAATAGTTCATAATTGGTTCAAGAATATTGATGTTTAGAACATATTTTTACCATCTTTTTTTATTTTTCGTGTTAATCAAAAAAATAAAAGTTTTTACTTTTCATCAACCAAAGTGTTATAATTATAGTTGATAAATTTTAGCAAAGAACATTTTAATGTAAGCCAAAAGCTCATAATGCCTTTAGATAGGAGGTATTAACAATTCTTGGGTGGGAGTCGATACTTGGTGAACTTGATAAATATTATTACAAACTTGCTCTTATTATAAGTGGAAATCCAAACCAAACGAGTAAAATTTTGAAAGAATTATCGACGACATTTGGGATAAGATATATAAATCTTAATCTTGAGTTAGCAAATTATTTGGTTGAAATTCCATTTTCCGAAAGGTGGAGACATGTAAGCAAAGCAATTGACGAGATTATATTAAAAAATGAAGAGCAGACACTTATTATTGATAATACTGACATACTGTTTGAAGAGCATCTGAAAATTGATCCAATTGGAGTTTTAAAGAATGCAAGCAAGTATAAAAAACTAATTGCTTCTCTCAGAGCACGAATTGAAAATAATTATATCATCTACGCAACACCGCAGGCTAAGGAATATAAAAAGTATAAGATAGATAATGTTGGGTGTTATGTAGTAAATCTTGAGGAGTGATGGTTTTTGAGGTATAAAGATGTAATAAATTTTGAGCCAATTGAAACCTTGATTCAACTTGTAGATGCTAATGAAAAGGAAAAGGCGAAAACTTTAGTTAAAACTTTTGTTATATCTGATTCAATGGCTGAGGTTTTGTGTGATATTGTCATTCCTCAGCTTCAATTTGAGGAATTTAATGATAATAAAGGAATATTTGTTGTTGGCAACTATGGGACAGGTAAGTCGCATTTGATGGCAGTTATATCGGCTATTGCCGAAGATAAGGATTTATTAGATTATGTAAATAATGAAAAATTTAAGAAAGCAGCAGAAAAAATAGCTGGAAAGTTTGAAGTAGTAAGAGTAGAAATTGGCTCTGTTACAACAAGTTTGAGAGATATTATTTTAAAAAGAGACATTGAAAACGATTTGAAAAGAAGAGGGATTGATTATACATTTCCATCAATGAATGAAATTTCTAATAACAAGGATTCAATTATTGAAATGATGGCAAAGTTTGAGGAAAAGTATCCTGAAAAAGGATACTTAATTGTTATTGATGAATTGCTTGATTTTCTGAGAACGAGAAAAGAGCACGAACTGAGGCTCGATTTGGGATTTTTGAGGGAATTGGGTGAAGTATGTAAAAACACACGTGTTAGAATAATCGCAGGTGTTCAGGAATCATTGTTTGACAGTTCAAGTTTTTCTCATGTTTCAGATAAAATAATGCAGGTGAAAGACAGATTTGAGAATATAATTATCAAAAAAGAAGATATTGCATATGTTGTATCTCAAAGACTGCTCAAAAAAAATGATACTCAGAAAGCTCTTATTCGAGAACATCTAAAAAAATTTAGTAATCTGTATAAGAACATGGGTGATAGGCTTGAAGAATTTGTAGAACTTTATCCAATACATCCTTCTTACATAGATGTATTTCAAAAGGTGCTTATCGCTGAGCAAAGAGAAATTTTAAAAACTATCAGCCGAACCATTTCAAAATTGTTAGATGAAGAGATTCCTGAAGATGATACAGGAATAATTTCTTATGATTCTTATTGGGACTTTATAAAGGAAATGCCAGCTGCAAGAGCCAATCCTGACGTAAGACAGGTTATTGATGCAAGCAGTGTTCTGGAAAACATAATTAACAACTCTTTTCCTAAGAGAATTTACAAGAGTTATGCAATTAAAATAATAAAAGCTCTTAGTGTTTATAGACTTGCCACTGGTGACATACATGTACCGCTGGGATTGACTATTGAAAATATCAAAGATGATTTGTGTTTTTATATTCCTGATTTACCAGAGAAAGAGGAAGATTTTTTGATTACCACTATCGAGTCTATAATAAAAGAGATATTAAAGACTGTTGACAACAAGTTCATTTCATATAACAAAGAAAATAACCAATATTATTTAGATGTTGCCAAAGTAGGCATTGATTATATGGCAAAGATTGAGGAAAAGGCTGAGATAATAGACGACGATGTAGTGAACAGACATTTCTACAATATAATATTGAGGCTGCTTAATTGGGAAGAAAAGGCTGCAACCCCTTACGTTAAAGGACATAGAATCTGGGAGTATGACCTTATTTGGGAAGATAAAAACATAGAGAGGCACGGTTATTTATTTTTAGGAACACCGAATGAAAGACCGACTGCACAGCCACCGAGAGATTTTTATATCTACTTTACAAGACTTTATGAATTTAATGACTGGGAAGATAATAAAAGAGATGATGAGGTTTTCTTCAGTTTTGCCTTGAATGACGATACATTGATAACAAAGCTAAAAATGTATGCTGCAGCCCATGAACTATCTGAAGGTGTTGATACTTCAAGCAGAAATTCGTATCTAAAATGGGCAACCAAGTTTGAAAAAGAGATATTGGAAATTATAAATAACAACAAAAATACCTGTTTTAATGTCACCTATAAAGGTGAAACAAAATCAATGTTTGAAATATTGCAAGGGAGAGTTCACAGCAACAAGACAATTAAAGAGCTTGTTGATAAGGCGGCTTCTATTTGTCTTTCACAGCATTTTAGCAAACTCTACCCACAATATCCGAAGTTCAGTATAACAATTACAAGAAATAATTTAAGTGAACTTACAAAACAAGTCCTCAACTACATTGCTGGCAAAAAAACAGATACTGCTGCGAAAATCTTAGATGCTTTTGGCTTAATTGAAAATGAAAGAATTTCCACAAAGAAATCTATATATGCAAAGTATTTTGCGGATTTAGTTGCAAAGTTGCCACCAGGTAAAGTGATAAATAGAAATGAGATATTTGAAAAGTGGTATAGTGAGGAAGAGGTGGACAAAAACTTTAAATTTGAACCAAACTTTGTTGTTATGATTTTAGCTGCACTTATATACACTGGTGATATTGTTTTAATTGGCGAACAGGGTAAAGAGTACAATGCTGGTAATCTTGACGAGCTTGCATCTACCAATCTTGTGAATTTAATAAACTTTAAGTATATTACAAGACCAAAGGAGATTCCTATTAAAGTACTTGAAAGACTATTTGAGCTTTTAGACCTTCCACCAGGACAGATAAAGAATTCCTCGCAGATGGAGCAGGGTATTGCTAATATGCAAAGTAAATTAGAGAATTTAATTAAAAACACTATTCAGATTTCAGAAAGAGTGACCAATAACATCTTGATATGGGACAGAGAAGTTTTCACAGAGAGTGAAAAGAGAAAGTTCAGGGAAGATTTGAGTAATTTTAAGAATTTTTTAGATAGTCTAAAAAGATATAATACCATTGCGAGACTGAAAACATTTAATTTTTCAAAGGATGAGATAGAAGAGAAGTTTAAAGCATTGAAAGTGGTTGAAAAAGTGAAAAAAGCACTTGATTTTAAAGAGCAAGTTGATGATGTTGTAAACTATCTCAAGAATGCAGAGTTGGTTACTGACTCGAACGAAATTAAAAAAATGATTCAAGATTTGAAGGATGAATTGAACAATATATTACAAGATATTGATAAGTTGGATGATTTTACCATAAAAGACTTTAAAAACAAGTTGGAAACGGTTAAAAAAGCATATATACAAGCTTATTTTGAGAAGCATAAAAAACGTAGATTAGATATAAATGGCGATGAAAAAAAGAAGAAGATACTTTCAAGCAAAGAGTTTAGTAACTTGAGAAGATTAAAAAGTATAAAAGACATTTTCAGCATTCAAAAATTTGAAGAAATTGAGAAGAAATTAAGTTCAATAAAGACATGTTTTAGCTTAATAGAAGAGGATTTAAAAAAGCAACCAGTATGTCCGCATTGTGGGTTTAAACCTAATAACGAGGAAGGAATGTCTGCAAGCATGCTATTAGAAAAGGTTGAAGATGATATATATACTATGGTTAATGAGACAAAGGACAAAATTTTAAAAGCTCTTGAAGACAAGGTTGTTAGTGAGAATATAAAGCTTTTGAAAGAACAAGAAAGAAAGGAAATAGAAAAATTCCTTGAGAAAAGAGAATTTGATGAGGATATTTCGCCTTATTTCATTACTGCAATTAACAATCTGATGGAAGGTTTTGACAAAATAGAATTTGATGTAAATCAGTTAAAAGATTATATTTCTAAAAAAGGTCCAATGACAGTTGACGAATTTAAAGATACCATGGAAAAATTTATAGAAACAATGATAAAGGGTAAGACAAAAGACAAAATACGAATTATCGTAAATTGATGGGGGAACTTGAGATGAAGCTTACAAAAGAGATTCTGAATAGTGTACGAAACATTGAAGGTTTTCCAATTGCAGATGATGAAGATATAATAAGGCTTTCTGACCCGCCGTATTATACAGCTTGTCCAAATCCCTTTATAAAAGACTTTATTGAGAGATACGGTAAAAAATATGACGAAAAAACAGATGATTATAATGTGGAACCATATACTGCAGATATCTCTGAGGGGAAAAACGACCCTGTATACAATGCTCATTCTTACCATACAAAAGTTCCTTATAAAGCAATTATGAGATATATTTTGCATTACACAAAACCTGGTGATATTGTTTTTGATGGATTTTGTGGGTCGGGCATGACGGGTGTAGCAGCGGCAATGTGCGAAAATCCCGACCCAGAGTTTAAATTTGCTTTAGAAAAAGAATTTGAACAAAGAGGTAAAAAAATAGAATGGGGAGCAAGAAGGGCAATTTTATGTGATTTATCACCAGCAGCTACTTTTATAGCTTATAACTACAACAATCCTGTTGATCCCGAGGAATTTGAGAAAGAAGCAAAAATGATTCTGGACGAAGTTGAGAAAGAATGTGGCTGGATGTATGAAACCTTACATGTTGATGAGAACGGAAATCCTGTAAAGGGTATTGATGGTGAATTTGTTAAAGGTAAAATAAATTATACAGTTTGGTCTGATGTCTTCATTTGCCCAAGTTGTGGGCAAGAGATTGTGTTTTGGGATGTGGCGGTTGATAAGGAAAATGGTGAGGTTTTAGATAGTTTCAATTGTCCATTTTGTAACGCTTTGCTGAAAAAGACTATTTTGGAAAGGGCAACAGTGACCGTTTATGATAAAGCGCTAAAAGAGTATATTGTTCAGGCAAAACAGGTTCCTGTTTTAATAAACTATTCAGTAAACGGAAAACGATTTGAAAAAAAACCTGATAAGTTTGACTTTGAGCTTTTGCAAAAAATAGAAGAGATGGATATTCCGTATTGGTATCCTACTGATAAAATGATGTTTAAAGGGGAAAAATGGGGGGATACATGGCGCGAGGGTTCACATTTTGGCATAACTCATGTTCATCATTTTTATACAAAGAGGAATTTGTGGGTTTTGAGTTGTTTGTATGAAAAAATCTTGAGTACTAATGAAGGGTTAAGAAAAAAATTATTATTTTTATTTACCTCAATATTACAAAGAGCGTCATATTTATTCAGATGGAATAAAAATCAAGCTGGCCCGCTTTTAGGGACACTTTATATAGCTTCATTGAAATTTGAAACTTCAATATTTGATTTAATATTAAATAAATTTAGAAATTCAACATTTAACTATTCGGTTACAAAACTATTCAATATAATTGTTTCATGTGGTTCCGCTAGTGATCTATCGTATATTCCTTCAAACTCCATAGATTATATCTTCACCGATCCTCCCTATGGAGATAATCTCATATATTCAGAACTTAACTTTATTTGGGAGGCATGGCTGAGAGTATTTACCAACAATAAGACAGAGGCAATAATAAACAAAGTGCAGGGAAAAGGTCTTTCTGAGTACCAAGAATTAATGGAACAGTGCTTTAAAGAAATGTATAGAATACTTAAACCTGGTAGATGGATAACAGTTGAGTTTCACAATACAAAAAATGCTGTATGGAATGCTATTCAAGAAGCAATGTTAAGAGCAGGATTTGTTATTGCTAATGTAAGAGCACTCGATAAAAAACAAGGCAGTTTTAAACAAGTCACGACAACTACAGCCACAAAACAGGATTTAATAATCTCTGCGTATAAACCAAAAGAAAGCTTTGAAAAGAAGTTCTATTTAGAAGTGGGAACAGAAGAAGGTGTTTGGGAATTTGTAAGACAGCATCTTGAGAAGCTTCCTGTTGTGGTTGAAAATAATGGAGTTTTAGAATATATCCCGGAAAGGCAAGCTTATTTGTTATACGATGCAATGGTTGCTTATCATGTTCAAAGAGGTCTGAGCATTCCAATGGGAGCAGCCGAGTTTTATAAGGGCTTAGAAGAAAGATTTATAGAAAGGGATGGAATGTACTTTCTTCCAAGCCAAATACCGAAATATGAAGAAAAAAGATACAGGCTCGAGTTAAAAGAACAGGTTTCATTTGTTATTGTTGATGAGAAGAGTGCAATTCAATGGATAAGAAATGAGCTTGAAAAGCAGCCACAGACTTATCAAGAGCTACAGCCTAAGTTTTTGAAAGCTAAGCACGAGTTTAAGCATGAAAAGTTACCAGAGCTTTTACAACTACTTGAAGAAAACTTCTTACAAGATGAAAATGGTAAATGGTATGTGCCTGATGTTAATAAGCAATCAGACCTTGAAAAGCTGAGAACTAAAAATCTTTTGAGAGAATTTGAAGGATACTTAAATGTCAAAGGCAAGTTGAAAGTTTTCAGAACAGAAGCAATAAGAGCTGGATTTAAGGATTTATGGCAGAAAAAGGATTATAAAACAATTGTAAAGATGGCTGAAAAACTTCCAGAGTCAGTTTTACAAGAAGATTCAGTTCTTTTGATGTATTATGACAATGCTCTGACAAGATTAGGTGAATAAGAAATGATTGAGAAAGTTCATTTTGTTTATGTAAAAAGCTTAAAAAAGTATGCAAAACTTTTGGATATAAAAGAATTATGGGGTTATAAAATATATGTGGTTTTAGATACATCTTCTAATGTGGTTTACGAAGTAACAGATAAAGACATAGAAGAGAGCGTAAATTTTAATGTGTATGAATTCAAGTATATTTTGAATGCTGCTAAGTTGAAAAATATAATCTCTGGCGGAATACTGTCACCCTTAAGTGGCAGTATTCTGCCATTACCTCACCAAATTTATGCTTTGAAAAGAGCTTTATCCAGCGATAAAGTGAGATTTGTTTTAGCTGATGAGGTAGGTCTTGGTAAAACTATTGAAGCAGGACTAATAATGAAGGAATTGAAACTAAGAGGATTGATAAAAAGAATTCTTATCTTAGCTCCAAAAGGGCTTATATTGCAGTGGCAGGAGGAGATGAAAGAAAAATTTTCTGAGGACTTCAAAATAATCCTACCCCAAGATTTGGATGTTTTAAAGAGAGTATACGATAAAGAAAATATCTGGACCATTTTTGATCAAGTTATATCCTCACATGATTCAGTAAAGCCAATTGAAGGCAGAGTTGGTTGGACAGCTGAGAAAATAGAAGAAGTTAATACTCAGAAATTTTTAAATCTGATTAATGCCAATTGGGATTTGATTATGATTGACGAGGCCCACAGACTTGCTGGAGCAACTTCTAATGTGGCAAGATATAAGCTCGGTAAGGCATTGGCTGTGGCAAGTCCCTATCTCTTGTTGTTAACAGCTACACCTCATCAAGGAAAAAGTGATTCTTTTTTAAGATTAATGAGATTCATAGACCAAGATGCTTTTCCAACAGAAAAAGCTATAACTAAGGAACAAGTCGCACCTTTTATCATAAGAACTGAAAAAAGAGAAGCTATTGACTTTAATGGAAATAAGCTTTTTAAAAATAGATATACAAAACTTGTAAGCATTAAATGGCAAGAGAAACATAGTTTACAAAAATTGTTATATGAAAAAGTAACTGAATATGTTGCAAGGGGTTATAATCAGGCAATCAAAGAGAAAAAAAATTGCATTGGATTTTTGCTTGTTTTGATGCAAAGGCTTGTAACCAGTAGCACAAGAGCAATAAAAGATTATATTGAAAGGCGAATTAAAATTTTAGAAAATCAAGAGTTCCTGAATAAAGATATTGATTTTGAGGAAATTTATGATGCTGCTATGGAATATGCGCAACAGACCTTACTTCAAACTGTAAGTTTTAATGTCAAAAAAGAGATTACGCAACTAAAAGATATACTCTCAGTTGCAAACCAAGCAGAGGCACAATTTATAGATGCAAAAGCGGAAACATTGTTGGATTTAATCTTTAAAATCAGGATGAAGCAAAAGGATTCAAAGTTTTTGATATTTACTGAGTTTATTGAAACTCAAGAATATTTGTATGATATTTTAACAAGTCAGGAGTATAATGTTGTTATATTAAATGGCTCTATGAATATAGAAGAAAGAAAAGAAATATTGTCAAAATTTAGAGAAAATGCAGATATTTTAATTTCAACTGATGCAGGGGGAGAGGGGATAAATCTCCAGTTTTGTAATATAGTCATAAATTATGATATGCCGTGGAATCCTATGAAGATAGAACAAAGAATAGGACGTGTTGATAGAATTGGACAACAAAAAGATGTGTTTGTGTTTAATTTTGTCCTTGAAGACACTGTTGAGAATAGAGTGAGACAAATTTTAGAAGAAAAATTAAAGGTAATATTTGAGGAATTTGGAGTTGACAAAATGGGTGATATACTTGATAGTTTTGAGGCGGGCATAGATTTTACAGAAGTATATATTAAGTCCATATCAAATCCTTCTAATTTGGAAAGATATGTTTATTCCATTGAGAATAAGATAAGAGAAAAAACAGAAATTTTACATAAAATGAAAGATATTCTTAAGGATGAAAAAGTTCTAAGTGTGAATCTGCTTGCAGAGTTGCCTTCAGACAAAGTTGACGAGTATATACGAAAGATGTACCTATATAAAGAAATCTCATTAGGTAATCAAGCAGATATTTTAAATATTTCCGGGGAAACTCTTAGTTTAGAAAATGATAAAATAAAGGAATTATTAAATATTCCGGAATATCCTATTTCAAAAAGAATACCAGTTATTAAACTGGAAAATAACACAATTTATGAAAAAGGTTATTGGTCATTATGGGAAGTTGGCATAAAAAACACTCAACGATATTGCAAAGTATTTCCAGTATTTATTAACTTAGAAGGTGACTATAGACCTGGCACATCTAAAACGGTATGGGATATTTTATTAAAAGAATCTTTTGAGTTTTCTCAAGATATTGATATAGATGAAACTTTATTGAAAAAGACAAAAATTACAGCTATTGAATTAGCATATAACCATTTTAGTGAAATGAGAAAAGAATATATAAAGCAGATAAACAAAGAAATGGAAAAATTTAAGATAGCATTTTCTTTGAAAAAAGAAGCTGCACTGAGTTTAGGCATTGAAAATATAAAAAGGCATAGATTACAACAGATTGAGAAGGAAGAAACCGCTGTATTTGAGAGATTATCCGCACTTCAGGAGATAATACCTTACTTAAAATTACTGTATATGGCGTATGTGGAGTGATATAAGCATGATAGAGGATGTAATATGGGAAAAAATAAATTCAAGTTTGTATGATTTCTTGCTGGTTTATGATTTTGACAAACTTTTATTTAATTTTAATATGATATCTAAAATTTTCGATGAAGGTTATGAAGTATTCATTTACAAGGACATTGAGGAGTATAGGATTTTTTATGAAACAAAAATAAGAGATATGAATAAAAAGGTTGTTTTAATTGTAACTGAGAAAGTTTATCTTCCCTGGGATGTTAAGCAAGATTATCATGAGGTTTGGATAAGATTAAAAGATTTATTTTTTAACCTTGATGTTGATGTTATAAAGCAGATTGATGTTGAATATTTCGACGTTATATACCAGAAGATGAAAAGTTTAAACAGAGTTTTGAACTATGAGGAAACATGTAATTTTATTTTGAGGTATGTTTATAATATTGATATATCGGTTATAAACAATCTTCAAGACTTAATAAAACAGTTGCTGAGGCTTTACTTTAAAGGAACTGAACTTCCTCAAATTTTCTCAGATTTCATAAAGAATAAGTTAGTATTTCTACCCACTGAGATTAGTTGTATTTTAGACTCGAAGAGTAAGTTTTTTAAATTTTTCCAGACAGAGTTTGATAAATTTGTAGTTAAAGATAAATATGATAAAATGGATAAAGAAACTTATATTGACTTTTTGGACCCCGAAATTAGCGTCTATTTAGACGATTTAATTAGGGACAACATTATAAAACTGACTAAGCCAACTGAATTAAATAGTAGCCTACCAATAAAACAATTAGGTTTGGTGTTTAAACTAAAATCTCAAGGAGAGGAATACGAAAATTTAAGAAGTAGACTTAAGAAATTGTTATGTGAAATTAAAAGTTATAAAGACTGGTTTGAAGTAGCAGAAATATTTGGCGGCATAATAAATTTGTGCTGTATTTCGAATAATGATGAATACGAGACATTGAGTCAAGAAATCAATGTAAAGTTTAAAGACTGGCTGTTTGAAAATTATGGTAAACTTTCCTATTTATCATATTCAAATGGACCTATTATGGTGCATCATATCCAGCCATATATAATTACTCTTTTGAAAAAGGAAAATAAAAATAAAATGGCTTTTATTTTAGTTGATGGTATGTCTGAATTTAATTGGACAATAATTAAAGAATATTTAGAAAAAATGGATTTAAGAATTGAAAAGAAATCTTGTTTTGCCTGGATACCCACGATAACTTCTATTTCAAGACAATCTATATTTTCAGCAGAGCCTCCTTTGAGATTTAAAACTACTATGTTTTCAACAAACTATGATGAGAAACATTTTAAAAGATTTTTTGTGAATAGTGGTTACAATGAGAAAGAAATAGCTTTTATTAGGAGTATAAAAACATTTGAAGAGGAGAACTTAAGGCGTGCTTTAGAAGAAGATTACAAAGTGCTTTGCGTTGTAGTAGATGCGATAGATGAGTTTGTCCATGGGCAAATTTTTAATTACAAGGGATTACAAAATCAGATAAACTTTTATATGTCTGAAGGGTATTTACAAAAATTTTTAGAGGAACTTTTCAAAAAAAATTATGAAGTATTTATAGCTTCGGATCACGGCAATGTATTAACAGTTGGACAAGGTAATGTTAGAGAAGGAGTGTATATTGACACTCTTTCTAATAGGGTAAAAATATATCCTAAGGATATTCCAATAGAATATCCGCCAGGAATTAAAATCATCAAATGGGGCGGAATTGGGCTGCCTGATGAGTATAATTATGTTGTATCTGATGATAATCTATCATTTCATGATAAGGGAAAGACAATTTTGACTCATGGGGGAATATCAATAGAAGAAGTGATTGTACCTTTTGTTAGGATAATGCCGTCATTATAAGTAGCAGAAAGGATGAAATTTTGTGAAGGCAATAGGCTTTTTAAAACCGGTTCGAGTTGAATGGTTGAACATAACTGTTGAAGAACTTATCAAAGGAAAAGAGAAGAATGAAATCAGGGATGTATTAAAGAGAATTGTGTCGAACTATTATAAAAGTGAGGATACAATAAGAAAAATATTAGCAATATTAATGAGCACATGGGTAAATGCCCCAGAAAAAAATATGTGTTTAAGAGATAGGGGAGTTGATTTATTTAAAATAGCGAACCCAGACGAAAAAATTGCGTTGCATTTTGGTATGCTGATGGTTACTTATCCAATATTCAATGATGTTGTCTTTATTATTGGAAAAGCTTTTTATCTCGAAAATAGATTTAAGCTGGAATATCTAAAGAAGAGAATATTTGAAAAGTGGGGCGAAAGAGAAACTCTAAGATTTTCAATTGATAAAATAATAAAAACTCTCAAGGATTGGGAACTGATTGTTAGTAAAAATTCTGGTGTATATGAACCAGGTACAAAAGTGACAATTACTAATAAAGATATAAAAGCATTTTTGATTGCTTGTTATTTAAAGGCAAATGGGAGAAGTTATATTGACATCGATGAAATTGAAAATTTATATTCTTTTTTTCCGTTCAACATAAGCGTTAACTTAAATGAACTGATGAATGTAGATAGTTTGAATGTAAATAAAATTGATTCTGTAATAACAGTTGCTGTAAATAAGTTGTAAGAAGATATATTATATAAATGTAGTGGATTATATGCGCAGAAATATCTAGCATACAAGTTTAAGTTAACTAAACCAAAAATGATAAGTATGAACGATGCTGTGTATTATATGAATAAAATTCAAATGTTTGTTATCATAATTACAAAATATAAAATGGAGGTGATATAATGTTTAGCACACCTACTTTATATAAAATAATTGTGTCGTTATTAGGGCCTGAGGTGTTGGAAAAATATGAAATGGATTACAATTCAAGATTGTTAATTCAAAAAGCAATCTATTTGTTACAAGAGCTTATTGGTAAAGAATTATACAACTTTAGCTGGTATCTTGCGGGACCCTATTCACCGTTATTGTCCCGACAAGTTTTTAACGAGATTTTAACGAATTTAGAGGAAGTTAAAAAGGAAGCAGAAAATGTCCGATTTACAGAAAAAGGGGAAAAGTTTATTAAAAAAGTTAAGGAATTTTTTGAAATGGAAGGTGATCAGCTCGAACACTTAAATTTGACTAAGGCTGACTGGTATGAGCTTTTAGCATCGATGTATTATTTATATAAGAGAGGTCAAATAGACAGCAAGGAAGATTTAAAAAGAGCGATAAAAGTAAATAAGAAAAGATTTAATGAAGAGCAAATATGTTTTTCCATAGAAGAATTTTACAAAAGAGTTCAGGGGATCGATGAAAATGGAAAAATTTAAAGAAAACGTAATAAGCATATATGACAACTTGTATGGCTATATAAAATTTGAAAAAGAGATCTATGAAAATATAATAAATAATCCATATTTTTTGCGACTCCACAGTATACGACAGATGGGGTTGACAAGTTATGTTTTTCCTGACGCTCTTCATACAAGGTTTTCTCATTCAATAGGTGTATACAACATAGTAAAGAAAATAATTAATTCCCAAGAAAAAATTATTCTGGTGTATATAACCTTGATGAAAAAGATAAGCTCTATATTGAAATGAGTGCCTTGCTGCATGATATTGGTCATTTTCCGCTTTCTCATACACTGGAAACTGCTTTGAAAAAATTTTATGAAAAATTCGAATTAAAAAAAGATGAAAATATAGAAAAAGAGATAGTTACCACATCTGTAAAAGACAATATTAATCATTTGAAGAATAGGGATAAAATTAAGACGTTCCAGAGTGACACTAAATTACATGAAGAAATGGCAGAGTATGTAATTTTCTTTACTTCCATAGGGGAAGAACTTAAAAAATTAGGCTTGGATATAGCTCGAATTGTTGGGGGAATTAAAGGTGAAACGAGTGGAATAGGTGATGTAGAACCAAAAGATCAAATCTCGACATTGACGAGAAATTTAATACATTCTCAGTTAGATGCAGATAGAATTGATTATTTGTTAAGAGATGCTGTTTTTTCTGGCGTTTGCTCGGGAATATTTGATCTTGATAAATTGTTAGAAGAAATTAGATATAATGAGGAAGGAAAATATGGGGTAAATATACCAGGCATCAGGGTAGTTGAACAATTTTTTCTTTCAAGATATGCAGCTTACTCTCAAGTGGTTTTTAATAGAAAAGTTCATGCATGGGAATTTATGGCGTCAGATTTTTATTATCGTCTTCTTGAAATGAAAATTAATGGTGAGTTACCGAAGACGATAGAAATATATAGTTTTGAAGAGTTAAAAAATTTGTTAAAAACTGAACCTGTCAAATTTTTGAATTTTACTGACCACTTTTTCTTTAAAATTGTCGAAAACGTTCTTGATTGTAATTTGCCTGATTATACAGTAAATATGTATGCAAAACTTATCAATGAAAGAAAACCTTTGAAAATAGTATATGTTGTGGAAGAACTATGCAATAATAAGGAAGAATTTGAAGAAAAATTTAATAATTCTATAGTATCATATTTTAGAAATGAAGAAAACAAAAGAAAGTTAGCAGAAAAAGCAGGGGTAAAACCAGAAGATATATTAATAGATGAAAAACCATTAAAGGTAACGATATTCGAAAGAGGGAAAGATCCTATTGCAGTTTTCAATAAAAACAAGGTTGTTTACAATAATATCTCAGATTGTGAATTTTCGATATTAAAGTTATTCGCGGAGAAAGTGTTATATATTGATAGAATATTTACATTTGATGAAGATAAACAACGAAAGATTCAGGGTTGCCTCAAAAATGTGTTACCTCCACAATTGCAAAAAGAGTTTAAAGATTACTTGATTAGCAGTTAATTAAATCTTCAAAAGCTTTCATCGAATTATGTTTGTTTGCTTTGGCAAAGAAGGTCTAAATGCGAAGATTTTTTGCCTTCCAAATCGATATTGACAACAACGTACCAAATAGTTTGTTGGGCCTTAGAATTATCCTTGATTTCACAATAGGAGCTATCTATTTATCAGTACAAAGGCTTTTGGGGCAAATCACAGTGTGTGAAGAGTTGAGGTTCGTTTTTTTGTTGTTAATTTCACCGTCAGAGTAAGGCAATTTGAAATGTTGAAGAAGATTGGAGTAGCAAACTTTCACAGTGAACATTAGCAACTAAGGACATAAGCAAGTCGGTTTAAGATGAGTCATCTCTTTTATAAGGCTGTATTAGGGCATGATGACAGAATTTGCTAACTTTTGTATGAGGAATTGAAAGTTCAAGACTACGTACTTGGGTAGTAAGCAAACGCTCATAAAATCCATTACATTTATCATTTTGATTTTTATCAATGTAAATTCTTTGTTCTGATAGCATAATGGAATTTATCAAATGTTCTAAATACTTGCTTCAAAGGAACTATCTTAAGAGCAGTACATATTCAAATTTGTTGGATTACCATATTCTTTGGTGTTTAAAAGAATGGTGTATTTTTCTATTGCAGTAAACCACTTCAGCTTTTAATAAATACACTAGAAACAATTTTATTTTAGCAGCCTTTTATGAATGAGTAGGTGAAAGATTTAAATTCAAAGGACAGTGACGAGGCAAGAATAGAAACAAAAAATGGGAAGAGTTGCTTGATAAGATTTCTCAAGAAGAAAAGGAAATTAAAAAGATGGGAAGTAAAATAACTAAAAAGCGAAGAGAACTTGAAAATAAAATAGAAGAAAAGATTGAATCATTGACCGAGTAGGAAACAAAGGAGCTATTACTTGAAAAGTTCTTTGAATTTATTGGCAATTAAATGAATAATTATCTAAATGCAGAAAAGAAAGAACTTGTAAAAATTTTTGAAAAACTATGGGACAAGTATCGTGTTTCATTAAATGAACATTTAAAAGAGTGAGAAGAAACTGTCAATAAGTTAAGCAAATTTTTGGAGGAACTCGGATATTATGAGAGAGTCTAAACAAATTTCGTGGGAGTCATTACCTTCTGAGGCAGGCGTTGACGAAGTAGACATCGAAACAATAGAAAGGTTTAAAAGGATGGCAAAGAAAAGATTGCCCGAAATATCCGAAGAAGATTCCATCGAAAAGATTCTCAAAAACCTTGAACTTGTAAAAGAGGATAAACTTACAAATGCAGGATTGTTGCTTTTTGGTAAAAAACCTCAAAAGTATATCCACGGTGCAGGTGCCCGTGTTGGAAGATTTAAAACTCCAACCATCATACTTGATACCATTGATGTTAGTGGAAATCTTTTCAAACAGCTTGATGGATTAATGGAAGCTATTAAAAAACATTTGAATGTTCGATTTGAAATAAAAGGGATAGAAAGAGAAGATATATGGGATTATCCTCTTGAAGCTATAAGAGAGGCAGTAATAAATGCATTAATTCATAGGGATTATTTAAGCCTTGCGGACATTCAAATAAAGATTTATGATAATAAAATTTGGTTTTTCAATCCGGGTAAGCTTCCAGAATAAATAACAATTGAGATGCTAAAACAAGATCATGGATCAATACCACGCAACAGGCATATTGCTTATGTATTTTTCCTCGCAGGATTGATTGAAAAATGGGGAAGTGGTACAAAAAGAATGGTTGAACTTTGCAGGGAAGCAGGACTGCCAGAACCTGAGTTTAAAGAAGAAGGCGGTTTTGTGGTCGAATTTTATAAAGACATATACACAGAAGAGTATTTAGCCAAGCTTGGGTTAAATGAAAGGCAGATAAAGGCAGTTATGTATGTAAGGGAGAAAGGAAGAATCACGAATAAGGAATATCAAGAGATCAACAAAGTTTCAAAAAAGACTGCAAGTAGAGATTTTGAAGAACTTGTTAAAAAAGATGTACTTAAAAAAGTAGGAATAACAGGAAAGGGAACTTACTATTCATTAAAAGATCTCTAAAGGGGTCAAATGGCTCACGATGGGGTCATAAAGGGGTCAAATGGAGGTAATGTGAAAGTGGCTAATAATGCAGAGTTTCCAAAAGAATGGACAATAGTGTCTCTTGAAAGAGATTGTGTTTTAATATCGGGTCTAAGGCCAAAAGGTGGTGCTTCAGATGAAGGAATACCAAGTTTAGGGGGAGAACATATAACTTTAGATGGTAGGATAAATTTTTCAGATGTAAATGCCAAATATATCCCTGAGAAATTTTTTAAAATTATGACAAAGGGAAAAACAGAGGAAAATGATATACTTATAAATAAGGATGGTGCCAACACTGGAAAAGTTGCAATGTTAAAAAAGAAGTTTTATAAGGATATAGCTATTAATGAACACCTTTTTATTCTCAGGAGCAAAAAATTATTCGTTCAACAATATTTATTTTACTGGCTTTTTTCACGTTTTGGTCAAAAACAAATAACAGATAGAATAACAGGATCTGCTCAACCCGGTTTATCGTCAACTTTTATTAAAAATTTTTTAGTACCAAGGACTCCTCTCCCCGAACAACGCAAAATCGCTGAAATACTTGAGACAATTGACAGTGCAATTGAGAAGACTGACGCCATTATAGAAAAATACAAACGCATAAAGCAAGGTTTGATGCAAGATTTGCTTACTAAAGGAGTGGTAAATGAGGGTGAGGGTGAAAGTGAGAGGTGGAGGTTGAGAGATGAGAATATTGATAAATTCAAGGATTCACCGCTTGGGAGGATTCCAGAGGAGTGGGAAGTGGTAAAGCTTTTAGATGTAAGTAATAAAATAATAGATGGTACACATTATACACCTACGTATACTGAGGACGGGGTCCCGTTTCTTAGAGTTATTGATATCCAACAGCAAAATATAGATTTAGATAGCGTTATGAAAATTAAATATGAAGAGGATAAATTTCTTGCGAAAAGATGTTTGCCTGAGTATGGAGATATTTTGTATTCTAAGAATGGTACAATTGGAATATCTAAATTGGTAGACTGGAAATGGGGATTTAGCATATTTGTAAGTTTGTGTCTTATTAAACCTAAACACGAAAAAGTGTTTAATATATTTCTTAAATATTTTCTTGATTCAGATTGGGTTAAAAAACAAATAATATTAAGGGCTAAACAGTTATCAGTGACTAATTTACATTTAGAAGAAATAAGAGAATTTATAATTTCCCTTCCCCACCTCTCCGAACAGCAACGCATAGCTTCAATTTTATCTCAAATAGATGAAGCCATAGAAAAAGAGCAAGCCTATAAGGAAAAACTTGAAAGAATCAAAAAAGGCTTAATGGAAGATTTGCTAACAGGCAAAGTCAGGGTAAACCACCTTATTGAGGAGGAAGAAAAATGAACAGTGATATACAAGTAATTCTACAAGAACGTAAAAATTATTTAGTGGAAAAGTTCGGAGTAATTGAAATTGCTATCTTTGGCTCCTATGCAAGAGGCGAACAAAGAAAAGATAGTGATGTAGATATCATTGTTGATTTTAAAGAGGGTTACAAAACATTCGATAATTATATGAATTTGAAATTCTACCTTGAAGAACTTTTTGGTAAAAAGGTTGACCTTGTGATTAAATCAGCTATAAATCCACGTCTAAAACCTTTCATAATGGAGGAAGCAGTATATGTCTAAAAAGCGTATACTAAAAGTAATTCTTGAAGACATCATTGAAGAGATTGACCGCATTAAAAAGTTTACACAAGGGATTGAAAAATACAACAATTTTGTTGAAAATGAACTGGTTTTTTATGCAGTTTTAAAAGCTCTTGAAAATATTGGTGAAGCTGTTAAGCAGATTCCGGATGATAAAAGAGAACTTTATCCAATAGAATGGAAGAAAATCGCTGGTTTAAGAGATATTCTTATTCATGAGTATTTCGGAATAGATGCTGAAATAATCTGGGAGGTTATCAAAAAGAAGCTGCCGGAACTAGAAAAGGCAGTAAAATTCCTTCTTGAAAAGGAGAGTTAAAAATGTTTTACAAACTTGACGAAGAACATTATGTTGAAAATCTATTCCTCTTTCAGCTTCAAAGGCTTGGATGGAAGATTTATAAGCAGAACAAAGATAACCCTGAGGATATAAAAGAAATAATATCGTTCACTTCTTCATTAGAAGCTGAATATGGTGAAAGCCAAAAATTTAGAGAAAGCTTTAAAGAAGTAATCCTTGAGGGAGTTTTAAGGGAGTCTTTAAAGAGAATAAACCCATGGATAGAAGATGACCAAATAAGTGAAGTTGTTCGAAGAATTACAACACCACAGTCAAACTCTCTTTTAGAGGCAAATAAAGAAATCCACGACTTGCTTTTAGAGAACACCTCAGTTTCTGAAAATAGAAAAACAGGAGAAAAAAGCCCAACTGTTAAGTTTATTGATTTTAAAAATCCGGACAATAATTCATTCATTGCTATATCACAGTTTAAAGTGAATATAACGGGGACTGAAAAACATATTATTCCCGATATAGTTCTTTTTGTAAATGGTTTGCCTCTTGTGGTGGTTGAATGCAAATCTCCAGCAGTTGCTGACCCAATTTCTGAAGCAATTACTCAGCTTATGCGCTATTGTAACAGACGTGGCACAATTGAGGGAAATGAAAAGCTTTTCTGGTATAACCTCTTTATGGTTGCTACCTCGAATCAGGTTGCAAAGTATGGCACAATAACCTCAGAGTATGAGCACTTTGTTGAGTGGAAAGACCCTTATCCTTTTTCGCTGTCAAGCGTAAATCCACATGGAAATGTAACAAGCCAGCAGGTTTTGATTCATGGCATGCTTTCAAAAGAAAACCTTCTTGATCTGCTTCACACATTCACCATCTTTAAAGAAGATCCAAAGAGCAAAATGATAAAGGTTGTTGCAAGATATCAGCAATTTAGAGCAGTAAAGAAGATGATAAAAAGGCTAAAAGAAGGCAAAACACCAGACGCAAGAGGAGGAATTGTTTGGCATACACAAGGCTCCGGTAAATCTTTGACAATGATGTTTATGGTTCGAGAGCTTTATCACAATCCTGAGTTTGGAAACTACAAAGTTGTTTTTGTCACAGATAGAAGAGATCTTGAAAAGCAGTTAAATGAAACATCAAGAAGTGTTGGATTTACTGTTAAGTTAGCAAGAAGCATTCAGGAACTTAAAGAACTTTTAAAAACTGACACACCCGAACTTGTCATGGCTATGGTTCATAAATTTCAAGAGAGGGAATTAAAAGGAGAATTTCCTGTCCTTAATACATCACCTAATATTCTGATAATGATAGATGAAGCACACAGAACACAATACAAACTGCTGGGTGCAAATTTAAGAAAAGCTCTTCCAAATGCAACAAAAATAGCATTTACAGGTACACCTATAGAAAAGACCGAGATGACATTTGGCGATTACATAGACAAGTACAGCATAAAGCAGGCAGTTGAAGATGGTGTGACTGTTGAGATTGTATATGAAGGAAGAGTCCATAGCGCAGAGCTTACCGATGAAGAGGCAGCAAATGCAAAGTTTGAAGATGTTTTCAAAGACGCTGATAAAGATACAAAAAGAATGATAATGGGAAGATTCACATGGAGAGCATATCTTGAAGCTGAAGAGGTAATCCGCGACAAAGCCAGAGATATGATAGAGCACTATATAACTCATATATTCCCAAATGGATTTAAAGCTCAAGTTGTTACAGTGTCACGTCTTGCTGCAATAAGATATAAAGCACTTGAAGAGGCTCTCAAAGAAAAAATTTCTGAATTAGAAAAAGAAAATAACTCAAAAATAGATTTAGAAACATTGAAAAAGTTAGAGGTTGGTGTGGTTATTTCAGGAGCTCAGAATGACCCACCTGAGTATCGTCCTTATACTGACCCCAATGAGCACGAAAGGATAATCAAAAGTTTTAAACTTCCATTTGACAAAGTGGATGAAAATGGTATCAGTGGCAATGTTGGCATTTTGGTTGTTCAAAATATGCTAATAACTGGTTTTGATGCACCTGTTGAGCAGGTTATGTATCTTGATAATGTGATAAAAGGACATAACTTGCTGCAAGCTATTGCAAGAGTAAACAGAGTTTATAAAAATAAGTCTTGTGGTTTTGTTGTAGATTATGTAGGTGTTTTGAAACATTTAAAAGAGGCCCTGGCTATTTACGCAGATGAAGATATTGAGGAAATTTCAGAGGTTGTAAAGAACAAAGCAAAAAGCATTGATGAGCTAAAGTATGTTCACAATCTTATTGAAGAATTTTTTGAAAAATATGGCATTAGAAACTGGCGCCAGAATGTAGATGAATGTATTGACATTCTTGTTGATGAGCAGGTCAGAGATGAATTTATAGCTCTTGTGAGATGGTTTAACCGTTGTATGGACGAGGTTCTTCCTGACCCTGCAGCACTAAGATACCTTACTGACTTGAAAATTCTTGCCTTCATAAAAGAATCCGCGCGAAATAGATACAGAGATGACAAGCTGAGTATAAAAGATGCAAGCAATAAAATAAGAGAAATTGTGGAAGAATACCTGATTTCTCAGGGAATAGATCCCAAAGTACCACCTACTCCACTTTTTGAAGACAAATTCCTTGAAAAACTTCACAAAAAATCAAGCAAGGCAAAAGCTCAAGAGCTACAGCATGCGATAATTGAGTATATTGATGAGCATTGGGAAGAAGACTCAGAACTTTATGAGAGGTTTTCAGATAGACTAAAGAGGTTACTTCAAGAATACAAAGAAAATTGGGACGCTCAATGTATTGAATTAGAAAAATTAAGAGAAGAGTTGAAAAAAGGAAGAGAAGCAGAACAGACTTATGGGCTTGACCCTAAGAAAGAAATGCCATTTTTTGGGTTATTAAAAGACCAAATATTTGGGAAAAAACCTGTAAGTGAACTTTCTGAGAGCGAAATAGATTTTCTTGTTAGCACAACAAGAGATTTGGTAGAATTAATAAGCAGAGAGGTTCAAGCGGTTGATTTTTGGGAAAGTGCAACAAAACAAAGAAAGTTGAAATTCTTTATAATTTCGCACTTGCTTGAAAAAATATCACCTGCTATGTATGAAAACAACCATGATGGAGTTAAAACAGAAACTGCAGTTTATATCTCTAATTCTTCCGGTCAAAATATATTCAACAAGAGAAATGAAATTGCTCAAAGACTTTTAGAACTTGCTTATCATCATTTTAGGGAGTGATATTATGCTAGACATTAAAATTGAAAAAATCATACGCTCAAATAGAAAAACCATAGCTTTGCAAATGACAGAAAATAGCACACTCATAGTCAAAGCTCCGATCAATGTGGATGAAAAAACAATATGGGATGTTATTCAAAAACATAGAAAGTGGATTGACAAGAGAAAGAAAGAGATAGAAGCAAGAGATCCCAAAACCTTGCCAAAAGAATTTGTCAGCGGAGAGGGATTTTTATACCTTGGCAGGTATTATAAACTGCACATAGTTGAAAACCAAGATGTCCCGCTCAAATTCGAAAATGGGTTTTATCTCTCAAGAAGTGCTTTGCCAGAAGCAAAGAATGTATTCATAGATTGGTATAAAAAAGCTGCCTATGAGAAGATTCTTGAGAGAGTAAACTGGTGGGCTCAAAAAAGAGGTTTTAAATACAACAAAGTAAATATAACAAATGCACAGAGAAGATGGGGTTCTTGTTTTGCAAAGGGTAACTTGAACTTTTCTTGGCGGCTTATTATGGCACCACTGTCTGTAATAGACTATGTGGTTGTTCATGAGCTTGTCCATCTTGAAGAGAAAAATCATGGAAAAAATTTTTGGACAAAGGTAAAACTGCTCATGCCTGATTACAAGAAACATGAAGACTGGCTGAAGAAGAATGGGTATTTGTTAAATCTTTAAAAGTTTTCAAATTGCATATGGATTGGAGGGATTTTGAATATGGCAAAAGTTGGTTGGGGACATTTTTGCGATTATGCTTTCTTCGATCAAGGAGGTAAAGTCTGTCTGATAGGAATTTTTAAATATATTTTAGCTCAACATGTACCTGTTCAACACACAAGGTGTGCCTTTGTATTCCAGGTACTGGGCGAACCTAATGAAAATGTAAAAATTGAATTAAGACTAATGCGACCTGATAGCAGAGAACCGCTCTTAAATTTACAGCATCCTGGTTTTGTTTTAAGCCCTGAGGGTGAGGCAATACATGTTATAGGTCTTGATAATCTGCTATTGCCAGATTATGGGCCTTATGAAATGGAAGTATTTTTGAACAATACATATGAAGCTGGTTTCATTTTTGAAGTTCGTCGAACCTGCCAATAAGTTTTTAATTATCTATTTTTTGTTGGGAAGGAAATTCAAGATTCAAACACTTCTTTTTCAAATTTAATTAAAAAAATTCATAGTTGATTTGGTATGTGTTAGATTTGAAATACAGAAGAGTTAATTTTTTGGTGCGCCCGAGAGGACTCGAACCTCCGGCACATGGTTTAGGAAACCATTGCTCTATCCTACTGAGCTACGGGCGCACAACATTTTTGCAAACAATATAATACAACATTTTAAGGCTATTGTAAAGATCCTTGAGACAAAAATCAAGGTAGCTTGGAAAGAGGCACAAAGATATTTACAATCTCTGAAAATACTGATAAGATAAAATGTATACAGTTTGTCAATTTTCGTTGCTAGAAAATTACAATCATAAAGGAGAGGCGAGCGTAATGCTTGATTTAAAATATATAAGGGCAAACCCAGAAAAGGTACAAGAAGGGCTTAGTAAGAGAAACAAAGACATTTCAATTGCACCCATTTTAGAGCTTGATGAAAGAAGAAGAAAGCTTTTGGCTGAGGTTGAAAGCCTGAAAGCTCTACAGAATCAAAAATCAAAAGAGGTCCCAAAGCTCAAAAAGGAAGGAAAAGATGTTACAGATCTTATGAATGAGCTAAAAGATCTATCTGATAAAATTAAAGAATTAGATAGCAAGGTCAAAGAGGTTGAAGATGAGATAGAAAAGATTTTGCTCACAATCCCAAACATTCCTCATGAGTCTGTACCAGTTGGCAAAGATGATACAGAAAATGTTGAAGTAAGGCGCTGGGGTGATGTAAGAGTTCCTGATTTTGAGGTAAAACCTCACTGGGAGATTGGGATAAGTCTTGGAATTTTGGACTTTGAAAGAGCATCAAAGGTATCGGGTAGCCGTTTTACATTTTACAGAGGACTTGGTGCAAGGTTAGAAAGAGCCTTAATCAACTTCATGCTTGACCTTCACATTGAAAAGCATGGATATACTGAGCTATTTCCACCTTTTTTGGTTGCGCGAAAATCTATGATAGGCACAGGACAGCTTCCAAAATTTGAAGAGGATGCATTTAAGACAACAGATGATTACTTTTTGATACCAACAGCAGAAGTTCCTGTTACAAACTACCACAGAGAAGAGATACTCAAAGAAGAAGACTTGCCAATAAAATATGTTGCCTACTCAGCATGTTTTAGGGCAGAAGCTGGTGCTGCTGGCAAAGACACAAGAGGGCTTATTCGACAGCATCAGTTTAACAAGGTTGAGCTTGTGAAGTTTGCAAAACCAGAAGATTCTTATGATGAGCTTGAAAAGCTTACAGCCGATGCTGAGGATGTGCTAAAGCACTTAGGATTACCATACAGGGTTGTTTTGCTTTGCTCAGGTGATTTGGGATTTTCGTCTGCAAAGACGTACGACATTGAAGTTTGGATGCCAAGTTACGGAAGGTATGTTGAAATTTCATCTTGTTCTAATTTTGAAAGCTATCAAGCAAGAAGAGCAAATATCAGGTTTAGAAGAAAAGATGGAAAGCTCGACTTTGTCCACACATTAAATGGCTCAGGTCTTGCAGTGGGCAGAACTGTTGCAGCAATACTTGAAAACTTCCAGCAAAAGGACGGGAGTGTAGTTGTGCCTGAGGTTTTAAGAAAGTACATGGGCACAGACATTATAAAGTAGAAAAACAAAAAAGGTAGCAGCTTTTTAAAAAGGCTGCTACCTTTTTTTATGAACAAGAGAAGATATCTTTTTTATAATTTTTTCATGGTAAACAAGACCGATTATGAAAAGAACAATTGCCACAACTGCAACTGCAATTGCAACTTCATAATTTTTCTTTTCTAAATTGCTGCCAAAATAAGATGAAAAGAAAATTCCAGGGAATCTTGCAATGGCTGTTATTATGAAGAAATTAATAGGTTTAATTGGAGAAAGTCCAGCAATGTACACCAGTATATCTTTTGGTATTCCGGGAATTAAAAATAGAAGAAATATTACTGACTCAATTTTTGGCGAGTTTATTACAAAGTAAAATTTTTCCAAACTTTTCTCTGATACGACTTTTTTGATTAAGTTATATCCTAAAAGTCGGGAAAGATAAAAAACTATTACTGAACCGATCATTATCCCAGTGAGTGAGTAAAAAGTGCCCGCAAAAGTTCCGTAGATATATCCACCAGAGACCTGAATAGCTTCACCTGGAATAACCGACACTACAACTTGCAGAACCTGGAAAAGTATAAAAACCAGTACGCCCCACTTTCCATAAGAAAGTACCCAATCTCTGAATTTGCTTGGGCTTGATGTGAGTGCTATTATTTGTTTTGAATACTTTGCTGCTACAAAAACAATTATAGTTGTGAAAAGCAATATTGCAATGGCGTTCAGCACAATTTTGATATTTTTGCTCTTCACTTTTTCCCTCCAAAAGCTTTCTTGTTAAGTTTTCAGTCAACAATAACTATAACCTAAATGCAAAAACAAATCAAGCTATATAACAAATAATTACAATTATGGTGTATTCAAAAATATGTTGATTTTTTAACATTCAAAATATATAATAGAAGGGTAGTATCGATTATTGACTCTCTTGATAATTCAAATAAAAGACTGTAACGTTTTAAAAAAGGGAGGTACGAACATGGGCAAGATGATTGAGATAAGATGGCACGGAAGAGGTGGACAGGGTGCCAAGACAGCGTCTTTGCTTTTAGCAGAGGCAGCTTTCAACACAGGAAAGTATGTTCAAGGATTTCCTGAGTATGGTCCTGAGCGAATGGGTGCTCCAATTACAGCTTACAACAGAATAAGCGATGAGAGAATTACAATCCATAGCAACATCTATGAACCAGACTATGTTGTAGTTGTTGACGAGACTCTCATTGGCAGTGTTGATGTAACAAAAGGACTCAAAAAAGACGGAGCAATCATTGTAAACACTTCAAAGTCTCCTGAAGAAGTAAAGAAACTACTTGGGAATTTTGATGGAAAGGTTTACACAATTGACGCAAGAAAGATTTCTATGGAGTGTTTAGGTAAATACTTTCCAAATATCCCAGTACTTGGTGCTGTTATTAAGGTGACAGGTATTATTCCTGAAAATGAGGCTATTAAAGACATGGAAGAGTCACTCAAGCACAAGTTTGCAACAAAGCCAGATGTGATTGAAGGTAACATGAAGGCGTTTGTAAGAGGAATGCAGGAGGTGCAAGGATAATGAGAAAGATGAATATAACAGAAGAGGTTACATGGAAGGAAATAACACCAGGTGGTGTGATTATTGACCCAGGCAACGCAGAAGACTTCAAAACAGGCGACTGGAGAACAATGAGACCTGTTTGGCATGAAGACAAATGCAAACAGTGCCTATTTTGCTTCTATGTTTGTCCCGATTCATCCATAAAGGTTGAAAATGGCAAGATGGTTGGCGTTGATTATGATCACTGCAAAGGATGTGGTGTTTGTACAGAAGTTTGCCCATTTAAAGCTTTTGATTTTGTAGAAGAACAGAAATAAGAATTTTGAATTTGAGGAGGGGAAACTACAGATGGCTATCCGTGATAGACTTTCTGGTAACGAAGCTGTAGCGTATGCTATGAGACAAATAAATCCTGATGTTGTTGCCGCGTTTCCAATTACACCTTCAACTGAGGTACCACAGTATTTTTCTCAGTTTGTTGCAAATGGTGAGGTTGACACAGAGTTTGTTGCTGTTGAATCTGAGCACAGTGCAATGAGTGCTTGCATTGGTGCAGCGGCAGCTGGGGCTCGAACAATGACAGCAACATCATCACAAGGCTTAGCTCTTATGTGGGAGATGCTTTATATTGCAGCTTCAATGAGACTTCCGATAGTAATGGCAGTTATAAATAGAGCACTTTCTGGTCCTATCAATATTCACAATGACCATTCAGACTCAATGGGTGCAAGAGACAGTGGATGGATTCAAATTTATTGCGAAAACAATCAAGAGGCATATGACTCTTTAATTCAAGCAATAAGAATTGCAGAGCACAAAGATGTTAGACTTCCTGTTATGGTATGTTACGATGGGTTTATCACAAGCCATGCAGTTGAGAATATAGAACTTTTAGAAGATGAGGTTGTAAGAAACTTCATTGGTGAGTACAACCCTGAGTATTATCTTTTGAATGAGAAAAATCCAATTTCAATGGGTCCGTTGGACTTGCCCCCATACTACTTTGAACACAAAAGACAGCAAGCAGAAGCTATGAGAAATGCAAAAAAGGTTGTTTTAGAGGTAGCTGAAGAGTTTGCAAAGATAAGTGGAAGAAAGTATGGACTTTTCGAGGCATATAAGCTTGATGATGCAGAGGTTGCAATTGTTGTTATGAACTCAACAGCAGGGACTGCTAAAGCTGTTGTTGACGAGTACAGAAGCAAAGGATACAAAGTAGGCTTGCTTAAGCCAAGACTTTTCAGACCATTCCCAGTGGTTGAAATTGTTGATGCTTTAAAGCACCTCAAGGCAATAGCAGTCATGGACAAAGCAGATGGCTTTAATGCTGCGGGCGGACCACTGTTTACTGAGATCACAAGTGCCCTTTATGGAAGGGCTGACGGTATCAAAGCTATCAACTATATCTATGGTCTTGGCGGAAGAGATGTTAGAACTGACGATATTGCTAAGATATATAATAGACTTCTTGACATTGTCAAGACAGGCAATGTCGGGGAAGTTTACAACTACATTGGTGTAAGAGAATAAGGAGGTGTGCTTTTAAAATGGCATACAATATCAAAGAGCTTGCTGCAAGACCTGAAAGGTTTACAGGCGGGCACAGGATGTGTGCAGGATGTGGTGCACCTGTTGCTGTAAGAGCAATTTTAAGAGCTTTAAAGCCAGAGGATAGAGCAGTTATTAGTGTTGCAACAGGTTGTTTGGAGGTTTCAAGCTGTATTTATCCATACACAGCATGGAAGGATTCATTTATCCACAGTGCATTTGAAAACGCTGCGGCAACAATTGCCGGGGCTGAGGCAGCATACAGGGTTTTGAAGAAAAAAGGGAAAGTTCAAGGGGAATTCAAATTCATTGCTTTTGGAGGAGACGGTGGAACATACGATATTGGCTTGCAGGCACTTTCTGGTGCAATGGAAAGAGGACATAACATGGTATATGTCTGCTATGACAACGGTGCATATATGAACACAGGTATTCAAAGATCATCTGCAACACCACTTTATGCTGATACAACAACATCACCACAAGGCAAGGTTTTACCAGGTAAGATGCAGCCAAGAAAAGACCTTACAGAGGTTATGGTTGCGCATGGTATACCATATGTTGCACAGACAGCTTTCATCACACCAAACCTCAAAGACTTAATTGAAAAGGCTGAAAAGGCACTTTACACAGATGGGCCAGCATTTTTAAATGTTTTGGCTCCGTGTCCAAGAGGTTGGAGATATGAGACATCAAAATTAATTGAGATTTCAAAGTTAGCAGTTGATACATGTTTCTGGCCACTTTATGAGGTTGTAAACGGTCAGTACAGACTCACATACAAGCCAAAAGAAAAGCTTCCTGTTGTTGAGTTCTTAAAGACACAGGGAAGATTCAGACATCTGTTCAAGAAAGGAAATGAGCATCTAATTGAGCAGATTCAGCAGGAAGTTGATAGAAGATGGGAAAGACTTTTAGAGCTTTGTGGTGAGAAGTAAAGTTGATATAGAAAAATATTTTCAAAGAAGGTTCTTTGGCTGGGAATTAACTGGTCAAAGAACCTTTTTTGTTAACTTTATTTTGAGCCTTTAATACTTCACAAATCAATGTTAAAATATATAAAAAGCATGATTTGAGGTGAAAAGGTGAAAGTTGCTTACTTAGGACCAGTTGGCTCATATTCTTATGAAGCTGCAAAAGGATTCATAAAAAATGGAAATATTAATCTTATACCGTGTGATACAATAGATGATGTATTTGAGATTGTCACTGAGGATGAAAAAGTGTACGGAGTTGTCCCTGTTGAAAATTCCATTGAAGGAAGTGTATCAACCACCCTTGACAATCTTTTGAAGGCAGATGTTTATATCATAAAAGAAATAGTTTTAAAAGTTGAACATTACCTTTGTTGCAAAGAAACTCCAAAAAAAATAAACTCGATTGCCTCGCATCCGCAGGCATTTTCACAATGTCATGACTATCTTCGCAAGTACTACAAAGGAGCAGAGCTGATACAAGTAAACAGTACATCCTATGCAGCAAAGATGTGTGCAGAAGGCAAAGTCGATGCTGCTATTTGCTCTACTTTTGCAGCAATGCAAAATAACCTGCAGATTATAGATGGACCAATAAATCACGATAACAACTATACAAGATTTTTTGTGCTAAACAAGCAACCTAATTTTGAGAGAGGAGAAAAGAACAAAACATCAATAATATTCTCAACGTATGATAGACCGGGAAGTTTATACAAGATATTGGCTATATTTAATTTGTATGATTTAAATTTGACCAAAATAGAGTCAAGACCGGCAAAGACAAGTCTTGGCGAGTATGTTTTTTTTGTTGACATTGATGGGTTTATAGATGAAGAGGATGTGAGCGATGCTTTGAAAGTTGTGCAGCGAAAGTCTGCATTTTATAAGCTTCTTGGGTCTTATTCGGTAATTAGAGAGTGAAATAAAAAATGAGGATGGATGAGAGGAGTATAAAAAAATTGGCAAAAGAGTTTTTATTTATTAGTATTTTTGCTCTGCTTCAATTTGTATTATTTTTATCACAGTTTAATCCTCTGCTGCTACTTTTATTTGTTCCTTTATATACTTTATTTTCCAGAGAAAATTTTATCCCAAGGGTTATAATCTCATATATCATTGCAAGTATTGGACTTATGTTGATAAGTAAAGCTCCAATAACGTTTATGTATCTTTTGATTATCTACATTGTACCGGTTACAGTTTATATTGTTTTGAAATACGTTAGGAGCTATATATTGGATATTTTAACTCTTGCAGTTGGGTTCTTGATATATCTGGTTTTTACAATAAAAGCAATCAAAAGTTTGTATAGGATTGACGTTATAAATGAAATGATTTTGTTATTAAAGAAAATGCTTGAGGGATATTTTCAAGCTTTAAATGAAGATGTTTTGCTTGATAAGTTTGCTGAATTTTTAAAACTCATGGTACCAAGTTTTGTCATAGTAGTAGCAATTACACTTGGTTTTATTGCCTACTATATTGTAAAATGGACTGCAAAGAGGTTAAAAATTGAAAAGGATTTCTTAAGCTTTGAAAATCTATTTATGCCAAAAGAAGTTACAATGGGTGTTATTATATTTTATATACTTTCCTTTTTCCTGACACAGGTAAGTCTATTATCAATTGTTGTAAGCAACATGATAATAATTCTTTCATGGCTTCTTTTTTTCCAGTCCCTTTCTTTAATATATGCAATTGTTTTTGAGAAGATTTCTTTACCATTTTTAAGAAGCTGGATTATGATTGTTATTGTTATTTTTAGTCTTCAATTTTTACCGATAATGTTTTTAATCGGATTTTTAGATTTAGTGTTTGATTTTAAGAAAAGAGGACCAAAGAAGGTGAAATTGTGAAAGATAAAAAGGTACATTTTAAATTTGATTTTTCTGTATCTCAAGCAGGATTTGTACTTTCTTTCATTTTCAATTTAGTAATTTTATACTATAACCTTCAAATTGGCATCATTTGCTTTTCACTATTTATCTTACTTGCTGCTTATAATATAAGAATAAACATAAAGAAAAACAGACAGCTTTTGGAGTTTATAGAAACGCTTACTCTAAATATCGACACTGCATCAAAAGACACCCTTTTAAAATTTCCTTTGCCTATACTAATTACAGAGTACAATGGAGATATTATATGGTACAATCAGAAGTTTTTGGAAACATCAAAAAACAAGAGGCTAATTGGCAAGAACCTTAAAGATGAGTTTCCTGAGCTTTATCGAGCAATTTTAGAGAACAAAACAAAGGTTGAGAAGTTTGAATATCAGAGTTCTTTTTTTAATGTCTTTATTACCCTTGTTGAAGTAGAGGGAAGTAAAAATGAAAAAAGATATTTGAACCTCTTCTACTTTATAGACATAACTGAGCATGTTAAACTTCAGAAGACTTTTGAACTTCAAAATGTGGTTTTTGGATATTTGATGATTGACAACTATGATGATGTTCTGAATTCTGCACCTGAAGTTTCAAAGTCAAACATTGCATCTGAGATTGAAAGGCGGGTCATGGACTGGTTTTACAACCAGATAAGGTCTGATGTGTTTTTGATGAAATATGAAAGAGACAAGTACCTTTTCATCTGTAATACAGAAGCGTTTTACAAGATGCAAGAAAGAAGATTTAGTATACTTGATCAGATAAAAGAGGTAAACTTGTATAATAGAATAATTCCTACAATCAGCTGTGGTATTGGTATAAGAGATGACTCTATATTCCAAGCTCAAAAGGATGCGAAAACGGCGCTGGACATGGCACTTTCACGTGGCGGCGACCAGCTTGTGATTTTCCACAATGGAAAGTTTGAATTTTATGGCGGGAAGACAAAAGAGCATGAGAAGCGCTCTAAAGTGCGTTCACGTGTGATGGCACAAACCATAAAGGAGATTATAAAGCACTCTGACAAGGTTTTTATCATGGGCCATCAGTATTTTGACTTGGACTGCTTGGGTGCATCAGTTGGTCTTGCGAAACTTTGCTTAAATTTAAACAAGGAGACATATATTGTTATAAATTCTTTTAACCCAACTATAAAGGATTTCGTTGAAATGCTAAAATCAGATTCTCAATATGAAAACATGATAATTGACGAGCAAAAGGCGCTCAAGCTAAAGACAAAAAATTCACTTTTGTTTGTTGTTGATACGCAGAGGATAAGTTATGTTGATATGCCAAATATGATTTTGAGTTTTGAGAAGATAATTGTAATTGATCATCACAGAAGAGCAGCTGACTGGATTGAACAAGCTCTCATTTGCTATTCAGAGACATATGCATCGTCTGTATCAGAGCTCGTTGCTGAGCTTTTGAGTTATGAAGGAATAAAGCTCAAAAAAGTTGAGGCAGAAATTATGCTTGCTGGTATTATGATTGACACGCGAGGGTTTACCAAAAATGTAGGTGTTAGGACATTTGAGGTTGCGACATACCTGCGAGAAAACGAGGCAATGCCTGAGAATATAAAGGAATATCTAAAAGAGGACTTGGAAGACTACATTTTAAAGCACCAGCTTATATCAAATGCACAGGTACTTTATGGAAATATTGCTGTTGTCATTGATTATTCACAAGCCTGCAAGAATAATGTTATAATAGCAAAGGTAGCAGATGAACTTTTGAATATTAAAGGGATTGATGCATCTTTTGTGGTCTGCAAAATAGAAAACACGCTATTAATTAGCGGCCGGTCGAACGGCAAGATAAATGTGCAGCTAATTTTAGAAAAGATAGGTGGCGGTGGGCATCTGGAGACAGCGGGGTGCAAACTTGAAAATGTCAGTTTGGATGATGCAAAAAATATGCTTTTTAAAGCAATAGATGAATACATTGTGGAAAATCAAAAAACTTAAAAGTAAAAAAGGGGAGTAGGTTTTACTATGAAAGTTGTGCTTCTTCAGGATGTCAAGGGCTTGGGTAAGAAAGACTCAATTGTTGAGGTAAATGATGGGTACGCAAGAAATTACTTAATTCCAAGAAAGCTTGCAGTGCCTTTAACAGAGGGGTTAGAAAAGCACATAAAAGAAAAGAAAGAGGCTGAGCAGAAGAAAAAAGAAAAAGAGCTTATGCTTGCCAAAGAGCTTGCAGACAAGCTTGAGAAAAGTTTCGTAATTATAAAAGCAAAAGCAGGTGAAAACGGAAAACTTTTTGGGTCTATTACAAACAAAGAAATAGCTGATGAGATAAAAAAACAGCTTGGGATTGACATTGACAAGAAAAAGATTGAGCTTGAAGATCCGATAAAACAGATTGGAAGTTATGAGGTTTCAATCAGACTTTATCAAGGTGTTTTGGCAAAGCTGAAAATCCATGTGACCTCAAGCTAAAGAGGAAGTGATTTGACCATGGAACCTGATATTCTCCAAAGCCAAAGTGAAATGCCAGAAAGCCGCGAGGCAGAAGAGGCTGTTGTTGGGGCAATGCTTCTTGACAAAGAGGTAATATCTGAGGTTACAGAGATTTTGACAGAAGAGGATTTTGCAACCCCACAGCTAAAAGAAGTTTTTGCGGCTATCATGGACCTTTTTGAAGAGGGCAAGCCCATAGATGTTATAACAGTTTCAGAGAGGCTAAAAGAAAGGGGAAGTTTTGAGGCGGTTGGTGGGAGTGAATATTTGACAAATCTTGTTATAAACACACCTACAACTGCAAATGCTACATATTATGCAAAGATTGTTGAGGAAAAGTCGCTACTCAGAAAGCTGATAAACTCATCAATGAAGATAATAGAAAAGTGTAAAAGTCAAACAGAAAGAGTTGAAGATATAGTTGATTTTGCTGAAAAGACTATCTTCAATGTGATTTCTCACAAAAGTTCAAGAGATTTTTCTCATTTAAAAGAAATATTAATTGAAACATACAATAAGATAGAAGAACTGTACCTCAAAAAATCACATATCATAGGTGTGCCAACAGGATTTGCTGAATTTGACAGAATGACAGCAGGGCTTCAGCCATCAGACCTGATTTTGATTGCTGCAAGGCCTGCAATGGGAAAAACAAGCTTTGCACTGAACATTGTCCAGCATGCAGCACTGCGTGCTGGTGTGCCTGTTGCTATATTTTCGCTTGAGATGTCAAAAGAACAGCTTGTCACAAGGATGATTTGTTCAGAGGCAATGATAGACAGCCACAAACTTCGCACTGGCAATTTAGAAGATGAAGAGTGGAAGAAGTTTGCAAAGGCTTTAGCACTTTTATCAAACGCTCCGATTTATATTGACGATACACCTGCAATAACCGTTACTGAGATGAGAGCAAAGTGCAGGAGGCTAAAACTTAAAGAAAAAGGTCTTGGGCTTGTTATGGTAGACTACTTGCAGCTGATGACTGCCCGTGGCAGATTTGAGAACAAACAGCAGGAGATTGCTGAGATATCAAGGTCACTCAAAGCTTTGGCAAGAGAGCTAAATGTGCCAGTTTTGGCGCTTTCTCAGCTCTCACGCGCACCTGAGACAAGAGCTGACCACAGGCCGATACTCTCTGACCTTCGTGAAAGTGGTGCAATTGAGCAAGATGCCGACATTGTTGCGTTTTTGTACAGGGACGAATATTACAATCCTGATACAGACAAAAAACACATAGCAGAGCTTATAATTGCAAAACACCGAAATGGTCCAACCGGAACAATTGAACTTTTGTTCTTGGACAAGCATACAAAGTTCATGGACTTAGAGAAAAATAGAGTATAAATAACCTGAGAAGGGATGTGGTGTTTTTGGCAATCATAAAAGACCATTCTTTATGGGAAGAAGGACTAAGGAAAATCTTGTGGGCAAAGAGGTTTATGCCTATACTTGAACAGATAAGAAAAGATTATATTGATAAAAAACCTTTAAACGGTATAAATGTGGCAATCTCAGTTCATCTTGAGGCAAAGACAGCAAATTTGGCACTGCTTTTGAAAGACCTTGGAGCAAATGTATATGTGACAGGTTCAAATCCTTTGTCAACACAAGACGATGTTGCCGCAGCACTTGTGCATGAAGGTATAGAAGTCTTTGCAATAAAAGGGGCAAATGAAGAAGAGTACTTTTACCATCTTGAAAAGACACTTGAAAATGATATTCGGCTGATAATAGACGACGGTGGTGATTTGACATACCTTCTTCACACAAAACTTGAAAACTTAGCTGATAAAATAATGGGTGGATGTGAGGAGACAACAACAGGGATAATAAGACTAAAAGCATTGGAAAAGGATGGAAAACTTAAATTCCCTATGATTGCAGTCAACAATGCGTACTGCAAACACCTTTTTGACAACAGGTACGGTACAGGTCAGTCAACATGGGATGGGATAATGAGGACAACTAACATCACAGTTGCAGGGAAGCATGTTGTTGTTGCAGGCTATGGTTTTTGTGGCAAGGGCGTTGCAAAAAGAGCTCAAGGTCTTGGCGCGAAGGTAATAGTGACAGAGGTTGATCCTATAAAGGCTTTAGAGGCGTATATGGACGGGTTTGAGGTAATGAAGATGGAAGACGCTGCAAAGATAGGTGATATATTTGTCACTGCAACAGGATGCAAGGATGTTATAAGATATGAACACATTTTGAATATGAAAGATGGAGCAATTTTGTGTAATAGCGGACACTTTAACGTTGAGATTGACATTGAGACGCTTGAGAAGAAAGCTACGAAGGTTTATGAGGCAAGGAAGAATATCACGGGTTACATGCTTGAAAATGGCAAAGAGGTATTTGTGTTAGCAGAGGGTAGACTCGTCAACCTTGCAGCAGCAGATGGCCATCCTATAGAGATTATGGATATGTCATTTGCTATTCAGGCACTTTGTGCCATTTATGTTGCGCAAAATTACAAAAATTTGGAGAAAAAAGTTTATCAAGTGCCAAGCGAAATTGATTCCTTTGTTGCGATGACTAAATTAAAGTCACTTGGGATTGAGATAGATAAGCTCACAAGCGAGCAAGTAAAATATCTTAATAGTTGGGAAGTGTAGAAAATGGATTTGTTAATAAAAAGTGCAACTATTATAACTCTTAACAGTGAAAATGAAATTTTAAAAGGAGATATTTTGATTGAAAATGGCAAAATATCAAGAATATCTGAAGGGATAGAACTACCTAAAGAAAAAATACCTTCCACCAAAGTGATAGATGCAGAAAATCTCATTGCTCTGCCGGGGTTTATAAATGCCCACACACACTGTGGACAGACTATTCTGCGCTCTTATGCAGACGACCTACCTTTATATGAGTGGCTTTTTGAAAAGATTTTTCCTGCTGAGGGCAGGCTTACAAAAGAGATAGTTTACTATTCCTCTTTGCTTGGTATTGCTGAGATGCTAAAATGTGGAACAACAATGTTTTTTGACATGTACTTTCATGAAGATATGACAGCAAAAGCAGTTCTTGAAACTGGAATCAAGGCTGTTTTGTCAAGGGGACTTCAAACAGATGAAAGACAGCAGCAGCGACTTGATGAGACAAAAGAATTGATTTATAATTATTCAAGCGACAAGATAAAGGTTTTCTTTGGACCTCATTCTGTGTATACCTGCTCATATGAGCTGCTTGAAAAAGTTGTTGAGCTATCAGAAGAATTTAACACAGGGATAATGATACACCTAAGCGAATCTGAAGATGAGGTAAACCAGTGTTATGAAAAATACGATATGTCGCCTGTAAAACTGTGCCAAAAAGCAGGGCTTTTTACAAGACCATGTGTTGCAGCCCACTGTGTATATGTTGATGACGAGGACATTGAGATTTTAGCTGAAAATGGTGTCACAGCTGTTTACAATCCAACAAGCAATCTAAAGCTTGGCAATGGATTTGCTCCAGTTTTTAATTTGATTAAATCGGGTGTTAATGTTGCAATTGGCACAGATTCTGCAGCAAGCAATAACAACCTCAATATATTAGAAGAGATTCACATTGCAGCACTTTTGGAAAAAGGAATGTACAAGCTTCCTGAAATATTGAAAGCACAAGAGGTTTTGAAAATGGCAACTGTAAATGCTGCAGCCTCAGCAGGTATTCACAACACAGGTAGGCTACAGGAAGGTTATTCAGCCGATATTGTACTCATTAAAGCAGATGATTTAAATATGCTTCCTTGCTACAATCCTATTTCAAACATCGTTTATAGCAGCAATCCTTCAAATGTTTTTGCTACAATTGTTGACGGTAAGATTTTATACATGGATGGAAAGCTTTTAACAATTGATGAAGAGTCATTAGTTAAAGAGATTAAGAGTATTGAGAAGGTTTTAAAAGAAAGCATATGATAAAACCTTTTTTGAAACCTTTTTGAAAATGAAAGGAAGGAACATGAATTGCAGTTCAAGAAGGCAACAAAGATAGCATTGCAACTTTTTGCTGTAACAGTTTTAACAAAACTAATAGGTTTTATTAGAGAGGTAGCGTTTGGTGCAAGGTTTGGCACCAGTATAAAAGCAGATGCTTTCCCTTTGGCCCTGCAGCTTCCAAATATACTTTTTGCTTCTGTGTTTGCTGCATTTTCAACTTCATTTATTCCATTTTATACTGAGATTAGAGAGAAAAAAGGTGAAGATGAGGGAGTAAGATTTACAAATAGTGTTATAAATACATTACTTCTTGCATCGAGCATTATAGCAATTTTAGGTTTTATCTTTTCAAAACAGCTCATTTTACTTCAAGTACATGCAAGTAAAAGCGAACAGATATTTTATGCATCAAGGTTACTTAAAATAACCATATTTATGATACTATTTACAAGTTCTGCAAACATTTTACAAGGATTTCTTCAGGCAAATGGCAATTTTATAAAACCAGTTTTGTCAAGCATTCCGTTTAATCTTGCAATCTTTGTTGCTATATTTTTATCATATTTTGGAAATTTTAAGAAGATAGATATATACATTGTTGCATTTGGTTTTGTCTTTGGGTATTTTTTGAGCCTTGTCTATCAGCTATACAATGCCAAAAAATACGGATTTAAATTCTATCCTGTAGTTGGATTGAAGGATAGAAACATTATAAACATGATAAAATTCTCTTTTCCTGTTTTTATAAGCAGCAGCATGGCACAGGTTTACACGTTTATTGATAGGTATCTTTTGACAGGGACGAGCAGTGGTGCTGTTGCTGCGGTTGCATATGCTGGGAAGCTCAATGACATGGTAGTTGGTGTTTTTTCTTCATCTATCTCGGTTTTAGCATTTTCAACACTTTCAAACCTTCAAGCAAAGGGCGATAAAGAAAATTTCAGAAAATTTTTTGTGTCTTCAGTAAACTCAATTATTCTTCTTATGATGCCATTTGCAGTAGGTGGCATGATACTCTCAAAAGAGATAACAAGGCTAATTTACCAGAGAGGAAATTTTACAGCCTATTCTACAATGCTTACGGCATCACCACTCATGTTTTACTGTTTAGGATTTGTGGGTTTAGGTTTGAGAGACATTTTGAACAGAACGCTTTATGTGCTAAAGGATTCAAAAACAGCTGTGAAAAATGGTGTCATTGCAATAGCTTGTAATATTGTGCTTGATATAATCTTTATTCACAAGTTTAAACACACAGGTGCGGCAATGGCCTTTGCCTCTGCAAACTATATTGCAACGGTGCTTTTGTTTATCTCTCTTCGCAAAAAGCTTGGGGCAATTGGTTGGAAGAGAATTGCGAGTGTGCTTTTAAAATCGCTCATTGCAAGTTTAATAATGGGCATTTTTGTATATCTTTTTAAGCAAAGGTTTATAAACTTAAATATGCACTTTGCTCCTTTTTCTCTTTACACTTTAATAGCTATTGTACTTGGTATGGCAATTTATGCAGGATTGATTTATCTTTTTAAAGTTGAAGAGGCAAACTGGCTTGTAAAGATGGTAAAAGAAAGACTTGGAATATAAAAATATAGAAAGGGGAAGATGTGGCAGATGGACATAGAACACCAGCTCAAAGTTTTCAAAAAAGGCGCAGCTGAGATAATTACTGAAGAAGAGCTCATTGAAAAGCTAAAGCAAGACAGACCATTAAACATAAAACTTGGCCTTGACCCGAATGTTCCAGATGTTCATCTTGGGCACGCTGTTGTTTTGAGAAAACTCAAACAGCTTCAGGATTTGGGGCACAACATAATTTTGATAATTGGCGATTTTACTGCAATGATTGGTGACCCAACTGGTAAAACAGAGACAAGAAAACAGCTTACAAAAGAAGAGGTTCAAAAAAATGCAGAGCCTTTCAAACAGCAGGTTTTAAAGATTCTTGACCCGCAAAAGACCACAATAAGATATAACAGTGAATGGCTTGAACCCATGAACTTCTTGGATGTTATAAACCTTGCATCAAAATACACAGTTGCAAGAATGTTAGAGCGAGAGACTTTTCGCCAGCGAATGGAGAAGAACTTGCCACTTTCTATACATGAGTTCTTCTACCCGCTTATGCAAGGTTATGACTCTGTTGTGATTGAAGCTGACGTTGAGCTTGGCGCAACTGAGCAAAAGTTTAATATACTTATGGGAAGGACACTGCAAAAGGAGTATGGATGCAAAACAATCCAGGTTGCACTTTTGATGCCAATCTTGGTTGGTACAGATGGAGTCAACAAAATGAGCAAAAGCCTTGGCAATTACATTGGTATAAACGAGCCACCAAATGTAATGTATGGAAAAGTGATGTCAATCCCTGATGAGGTTATGATTTCATACTATGAGCTCACAACTGATGTTGAGCCAGAAGAGATTGAGGAGATAAAGAGAAAGCTTGAAGAAGGGACTTTGCATCCAAGAGATGCAAAAATGAGACTTGCAAGAGAAATAGTAAAGCTATACCATGGCGAAGAGGCAGCAAAAAAGGCTGAAGAAGAATTTATAAGAGTGTTCCAGAAAAAAGACATACCAGATAACATTCCAGAGGTTGAACTTGAGAGTCCCAAGGTTTACCTGCCAAGGTTTATGGTAGAAAATAAACTTTGCTCCTCTACAAGCGAGGGAATGAGGCTTATAAAAAGCGGTGCTGTTAAACTCAACGGTGAGAAGGTAAATGAACTTGACATTGAACTTCAAAACGGCGATGTTTTGCAGGTAGGCAAGTTAAAATTTGTGAAGATAAAGCTTTTGTAAAGGTTTTTCCTTTGCAAAAGCTTTTTTATTTTGCATAAAACAATGGTTGTATTTTGTTACAATGTTATAAGCTTCTAAATAAAAATTTAGGCAGTTTGCATATTGTTATTGTTATTGTTGTTGTTATATAGTAAAAGTAAATAAATAGTTAAAAGAGTAACATTGTTATAAAAAGTTTTAATTTGAACTAAAGAAAAAGTGTTGTCTGTGGTAATTAAAATTATTATTTTTGCCCTTTGTAACCTAATCTTCGGGGATAGAAGGTAATGTTAACTACTGGTTTTACCGGACATCAACAAACCGAACTACAACGTGGACGGGTGCGAATTATTTTAGGCAGCACTGGGGCAATTTAAATGGTGCCGGAAGAAACAGAGCGTATCAGATGAGAATATATCCTGTATGGTATGCATTGGAGAGATATAGCAGTGTAGTATTAGGGTTTTTAAAAGAGGGGGATATTGTTCAACATGTACGATATGATAACTGCGAAGCTTATCATTCACAGGTAATAGTTAGTAAGACAGCAACAGATCTTTTGTGCGCACAACATTCCACTACACCAGAGTATTTCTATTCTGGTAGGTGTTTCCGCGAGTACTTAAATAAAGACACATTACCCATGAACTGGGTAATCTTATATAGGATAAGTTCAAATTAGCAAGAGAGGTTAAAAGAAGAAAAGAGGGGAGATATAAATGAGGCGAAAAGTGATTATATTGGTGTTGGTATGCACATTTATATTTGCTGGTTGTGCAGGTATAGGTTGTGCGATATATAGAGGGAAGGCAGGTACAGGCAAAGGTGTTGATGCAGGAGCTCAGAAGGTGGTATTGGCATCAGAACAGGCGGAGAGAGAGGGGAATATAACAGATGTCAATCAAGATAACCAGAATTTAACTGAGAATCAGCAAAAAGAAGATGTTGATACTGCAGTATACAGTGACCCTACAGACAGATTTACTGATAAGCGTATAAAAGAACTGTATGGTATTATATTGGCTTCAAGTTCTGCTTTAGCTGATTTTTATTATTCTGATTCTTGGAAGAGAACCTCTAAAGATATAGCAGAACATCCAGAAAAATATAGTGAGTTGTATATTCTTGAATGGAAGAGTAGAGAAGAGCTTGCAATGGAAGCGATAAAGGTGTATGAGGGCTTGTTGAAGGAACTGAGGGAAAATCCACAAAATTGGAGAGAAGTATGGAAAAGATATAAAGAGTTTACACTCGACATTAGACCGAAGTTATTGAATGTGCAATATGACTGGAAGATAAAAGAGAAATGGTTTTTTAACACTGAAGAGGGGAAGATACATGCGAAAAGGAATGATATAGACAGGGGAGATGTTGAGCAGTGGAAGAAGGATTATGAGATAATGCTGGAGAAGTCGAGGAAAGAGACTGAGGAGTCTTTGAAAAGTTTTGCTGAAGAAGCTGGAATAGAGTATTGATTGGCGATGTAATTTTTTGCAGGTTGGTAAACTCAAGTTTGTAAAGATAAAGCTTTTGTGAAGGCAAAGACCTTCACAAAAGCTTTTTATTTAATTTTTAAATTGACTTTTAGTCATTGACGTTTGGTCAGTGCATATGTTAAAATAGGCTGTGTAATATTTTAAAAAGAGGTGAGGTGTGTGAGAGTAATTTTAAAACGTCCGTGGCTAAGCACTATTATATGGGTAATTTTAACAGTTATATTTGTAGTTACTATGCCAGATATAAATAAAATAGTTCGACTCAAAGGTGAACCTAAAATTGGTCATGAATACCCATCTCAAGTTGCAGCAGTATTAGAAAAAGAGTATCAGGGAGTGCCAAAGGATAAAAAGCTTTCAACAATAGCAATTGTATTTTATGACAAAAATGGTCTTTCGAATAAAGATATTGAAGCAATCAAGAAAATAATTTATGGACTTGGCAATAGCAAAGAAAGATACAACATTGAAAATATTTCATCTCATTTTATGAATCCAGAGTTAAAGAACTACTACGTATCAAGCAACAACAAGGTTGTCCTTGCAAGCATTCAAGTAGACAAGTCAAGAAGAGAAATTATTGAAATAAGAAATGATATTTATAAGTTTATAGATTCTGTTCAAAAACCAAAGAGTTTAGAAGTGTATCTAACAGGTGGAGATTTAATTACCCAAGACTTTGTAAAAGCTTCAGAAGATGGAGTTAAAAAAACAGATATCATCACTATTGTATTTATAATTGTTGTGTTAGTTCTTGTTTTCCGCTCACCTATCACACCAATTGTTTCACTTTTAACAGTTGGTGTTTCGTTTTTAATTTCGCTTAGCATAGTTGGACATTTGGCAGATAAGTTTAATTTTCCAATCAATACTTTTACAAGAACATTTATAGTTGTATCCCTATTTGGAATTGGGACGGATTATAATCTATTGATTATTTCAAGGTTCAGAGAAGAGCTTGCAAATGGGAAAGATGTTGATGATGCAATAATAACAACGTTTAAAACAGCAGGAAAAACAGTGGTATTTAGCTGTCTTGCGGTTTTTACAGGTTTTGCGGCTTTTGCAGCAGCGTCTTTTAACTTTTTCAAGGCAATGTCAGCAATTGCAGTAAGTGTGCTTGTGCTTTTACTTGTGCTTTTGACACTGGTTCCTACTGTACTCAAAATTTTTGGTAAAAATCTTTTCTGGCCATTTAATAAAGAAATACAGCACACCCATAGCAGACTCTGGGAAACTGCTGCAAGACTTTCGACTAAATATCCTTATGTGGTGTTGACAACAATGATATTAATCTTAATACCTTTTCTCTTATCAGTCAGAGGCGATTTGTCATTCAACACATTAAACGAACTTTCTGAAAAATACAAATCTGTAAAAGGATTTAACTTAATTTCAAAAAACTTCAGCAGCGGAAAGACATTTCCTGTTACCATATATTTGAAATCTAATAAAAGTTTAGCAACTTCTGACGCATTATCTGACATTGAAAAAATAACTGAAATATTGAGTAAGCAAAATGGTATAAAAGATGTGTATTCAGTCACAAGACCACAAGGGGAGATTATAAAACAATTTACTTTGTCAAACCAAGCAGATACTGTTATAAAAGGTATTGATAGTTTGAGAGATGGTCTTTTGAAAGTTAACAATGCAATTGAGAATATAAACAAAAATTTAAGTATGTCAACAAAAGAATTTGATGTTCAAAAACTTGTAACTGGTATTTCACAGCTTGAGAATGGTGTATATGAATTGAAAATTTCTTTGGAAAAACTAAATAGTGGATTTGAACAGGGGTTAAATGGTTCTAAGAAGATAAATGATGGTCTTAATAAGCTTTCAATTGGGAGCAGTAAGCTGTCTGAAGGATTTAAAGAGTTTTATTCTGAGTATACAAGATCAATAAATAAGATAAAAATTGAATTACAGGGATTTGATGTAAATCAAATTGAACTTTTATTGACGGGTATTGATACTGCAAATAACAATTTAAAAGCACTTTCAAATAAGTATCCGGAAATCTCAAGGGATATCAATTATATTATGGCATCTGAGATTTTATCAAAAATTGAAACTGAAGCAAATAAGTTTGCTCCAAAGTTAAAAGAGTTTTCTTCTGAATATGAAAAGATTTCAGCCCAGATAAATGAAGCTGACAAAGCTCTGAAGCTTATTTCAAATTCTATGAATAGCATAGCTTCAGCTTCAAAACAGCTTGCAGATGCTCAAGGGAAGGTTCTAAGTGGCTACTATCAAATTGACAAAGGTCAA
This sequence comes from Caldicellulosiruptor naganoensis, assembly GCF_026914285.1. Lineage (NCBI taxonomy): Bacteria > Bacillati > Bacillota > Caldicellulosiruptorales > Caldicellulosiruptoraceae > Caldicellulosiruptor > Caldicellulosiruptor naganoensis. The sequence goes on along the minus strand of NZ_CP113864.1, from coordinate 1,793,437 downwards.
AAGCAAATAATCTCAGGTGTAAACCTTATGTATTCAAAAATTCAGGAATTTGACAAACAAAAAGAACAGATTCTAAAAAAAGTTGATGAACTTCAGACAGGGTTTACAAGCTTAAAATCAGCGCTTTTGCAGATTTCTGATGCACTTAACAAGATGGCTAATTCTATGCAGAGTATGAAGGGTTATTTTGAAGGATACAAAACAACAAACATCTTTTACGTCCCACCAGAGGCTATAAAAAGCAGTAGCTTCAAAAAGGCTTTAGATTCATATATGAACAAAGATAGAACAATAACAAAGATAATCTTGATTCTTGACACAAATCCGTATACAAACAAGGCAATTGATATTGTTGATAATGTGGAAAAGGTTTTAAATAACTCTTTAGAGTTTATAAACACAAAGTTTGTGTCGGTAGGAGTTGGTGGGATATCATCTTCAAACCATGATTTGAAGAGCATTTATTTTAAAGATTTTAAGACTTTGAGACTAATAATGATAATAAGCATCTTTATTCTCATGTTCCTAATTTCTAGGTCAATCTTTAATGCTGCAATAATGGTAGTGATAGTTTTTGTCGACTACTACCTTGCACTCTCTATAACAGAGATGATTTTCAAAGGAATATTCAAGTACGAAGCACTCAACTGGGCAGTGCCATTTTTCACCTTTGTTGTGTTCTTAGCTTTGGGTATAGACTACAGCGTATTTTTGCTGATAAGGTTTTACGAATATAAGAATTTAGAGCTTTCAGAGGCATTAAAGCTTACCTCAGCAAATATTGGTCATGTTGTAACATCAGCGGTGATAATTTTAGCCGGCACATTTGCGGCAATGCTGCCATCTGGGATTTTAACGCTTATGCAGGTTTCAATCTGCGTTGTGATAGGCCTTGTTCTGCTTGCATTTTTCCTGCTGCCGTTTTTGTTCAATAGTTTGATGAGGGTAAAAAGGGATATAGTTTAAAAATGCTTTTTAAAAACAATTTAAGTATAGCTGCTTCCAAGAAAGGGGGCAGCTTTTTGTTTGCAAAAAAACAAGAAAAAATTTAAGAAATTTAGAGATATTTAAAGAAAGAGAGAACTGATAGCTAAAAATTGCATAAAATTAACTAAAAAAAAAACGAGTTTGACTGGATAAAGATTAATAAAGTAAAATTGAGGTGAAAATTCCAAGGAGAATATTAATAAATATAGCAATTTGCATATTGTCTCTTGTGAATGAGATAATTTATATGCAAATAGGTTGGTATACCAGGGAATACAAAAGATATTGGAACTTGCTTACATTGCATAAAAAATTTTGATTTACAGAGGCATCTACCTTTTCATGAGCGCTCATGAAGGGATGCAAAAATAAAAAGTAGGGAGGGTAAGAAGTAAGATGTTCAAAAAGCAAAAGTTACTAAAATTTATTGCGGTTTTTATATTTGTTTTTATCTTTTTTATATTAACATAATATTACCGCTACGTTGGGTAGAACAACTTTAAAAACAGCGCAAAATTTGGTACAATATTATTCGTGGTGTGGTGTTCCTGTATTTGGACTGGGTGTAAAGGGACATTATTCTTCAAATGGTTCTAAAATTGTGAATTATTCTACTACTTATAGTCTCCCATGGATAAACACTTTATCGCTTTGGCAATATAGTAATGCTAGCTCGTCATGGATTTATCAAACCTCCACTAAAGGTATTTGTCAGGCATATGCTAGATTTACCTTAGGTGTTGGTGTTCAAACACAATATTTATTTTTGGGTTTACCAATACAAACACGAGATGTGTTTGTTCAGGCTACAGCATTGCCTTAAGTATTTAAGAAGTACGGGGCAATTTCGTTAAGAAATTGCCCCATTGATAACACTTTATGGAACATTAAGCGTTTAAAGGAGTGAAAAAATTGACAACAGTATGTGTTAATAATATCTTCAAGTGCTTTGGCAACAAGGAAGTTTTAAAAGGAATAAATATTGTGTTTGAAGAAGGTAAAGTCTATGGTTTGTTTGGCAAAAATGGTGCAGGAAAATCCACATTGTTAAAAATTATATTGGGACTTTTGCTTCCTACACAAGGAAGTGTTTCTGTTTTTGGTAAAAATCCACGAGATGGTGGCTTAAAAGAAGTTAGTTATCTTTCCGAAAATTTAGCAGGATATTTTGACTTAAATGCGTATGATAATATTGACATAATAGCTAAAATGCAGGGAATAAAATTACGAAAGGAAGAAATTTTTAAAATTCTTGAGTCTGTTAACTTGAAAGAAGTAGCATCGAAAAAAGTTAAAGATTTTTCGCTTGGCATGAAGAGGAGACTTCAACTTGCTTTTGCATTTTGCATTGGTGATAAAAAATTGTTTATTTTAGACGAACCAACTAATGGACTTGATATTGAAGGTGTGTTTTGGTTTAAAGAAAAGATTAAAGAAATGAAAGAAAAAAAAGATAAGACTATAATTATTTCAACGCACGCTTTCGAGGAGCTTGAAAATGTAATAGATGAGTTTATCATAATTCACAAAGGAGAAATAAAGAAAAAAAGCAATGTTTGTGATTTAGAAATTAAAAATAAAAAATTTGTAAAAGTTAGCAATAAAGATACAGAAAAATTTACTAAACTTGTAGATTTATTAAAGTTGAATTACACGAGAGTTGCTAATACTGAATTTATAGTTGAAGAAAATGAAAAAATAAATTTTCTCGAACAAGTAGTAAAAAATGGTATTGAGTTACAGAGGTTTGAAACATATAGGGAAACAATAAAAAGTGTATTTAAGGCAGTGACAAAGGAGTAGGTGTTGAAAATGATTTATAATATTCTTGCAGGCGAATTAAAGAAAGTTTTAAAATCCAAATTATTTTTAATCTCAATGATTATTTACATTTTAATTTTTGTGATAGCTTTAGTTAATAGGTTTTTTAATAAAACTTCAGGAGTTTATTTATATAAGATTGAATTAGAAAAGCTAAATTCATTCTCATTGATTTTCTTTTATATTATGCATGTTCTGTTTTTAGGAGCTGTACTTGGAGGGTACGTTGGAGGATATGAGTTTCATAGTAACACTTTTTGTTTTTCTCATATATTTGAAGGTAGAATAAAACAACATGTTCTCAAAATATTTACACTATTTATTTTATTGGTTGGAATTTTGTTAATTACATTTATAATCACAAACGTATTCTGTTTTTTTCGAATTTCTGATATTGAATTTAGATTTAATTTTAAAAGATTAATCAGACAATCGTTAGTTATCCTACTGATTTCATTTGAATTAAGTCTTTTTTCATATATATTAGCAATCGTTATAAGAAAAATATATGTTGCGATTTCTGTTGCAGTATTGTTACCGTTTTTGATAAATATTTTATGTAACATCTCTAATGTATTTAAATATTTAAATAAATATTGGTTTACTACAATTAATTCTATGTTAATATCTCAAGTTTTCTCTAATATAGCTTCTTCGGAAAATTATGTAACAATAAAATTAGTTGATAAGAGCATTTTAAATAGTTTCAATCTATTGTTATTAGTTTCTATTAGTTATCTTATAGTGTTTTTGGTAATTATATTACTAATTGGCTTTTTTGTTTCAGATAATTAGTGTGTACAGGTGGTGGTTGAGCAAATGAGAGCCAAATTTTTACTAAAAGTTATTTTGGTTTGTTTTCTATTTTTAGGTGTGTTGTTGTTTTTTAATTTAGTAAATTTTCGGCAGTTAAGTAATGATAAAATAAGTTATAATACTTCTATTAATAGAATTGGCACAAAAGAATATACAACAGAAATAAAATTTAGCTACAATGTTACATATGGACAAGAAAAATTTTTTTTGATTTATGTAAACAAGGATTCATTGGTGCTTAATTGTCAACACATAAAATGTACTAATAAGGTAACAATTAAAATAAAAGACAGAAGAGGCAGGTTAATTTACAAAAAAGACATTGGGGATGAAAAAGATGAAAAGTTAGAGATCAGTAACTTGAAAAATGGAGAGTATGAGGTTATTCTTGCTTTTCATAAAGGTGTAGGAGAAGGGTATATAAAAATAGAGTAATGTATTGTATTACTAAGACAAACGGTATAATGTCAAGGGGGTTTTTAAAAAATTTTTTTAGATAATTAGAGTGAAAAAGGCAATAAAATACCGAGCCACTCAGCATGGAAAAATTTAACTGGCAGCTTATCTGAGGAAGATTATTAAATTAAAAAATTGGAACTAACTAAGTATTGTAAACATCACCTCTTTCTTGATATATTTGACCAAGGCTAGAGCATTGCAAAGATCAGAGGAATTAAGGGTCTTGCGGTGAGGACGAGGGCACGTTTATGCTGATGACAGGTCCACCTCTGAGAACTTCTTGTTGTGAAAAGCTTTATAACGGACTGTGTGCTACAGTTCACAGTTAGCGGCCTCAACAAGATAATATCTCAGATATTGGTTACCACACTTAGCCAATGAAGTTTCCTGGGCATTGAAGTTGCCTGATTGGTACTGAGTCCAAATCACGCCAGAATACTTTGCCAAAGCAGCTTCATTTTTGAAGCGTTTAATATCACCAATTTCAGCGTAGATAGCAGCTGCAAGAACGTCACCTATGCCAGGGACGGTTGTTAATGGTGGAGAGAAAGCTTTAAGAAGTTTTGAGATTTCTTTATCAAGTTTTTTGAGTTGTTCTTGCAGAAATCTAATGTTTTCAAGTGTCATAGACAAAGCTAAATCATTTGCCTCAGTCAACAGAGGATGTAATCTAAAGGAGCGATTAGCAGCAGTTTTAAGTATTTCAGCGATTTTATTAACATCTGAGAGTCTGTTGTTGCCGTTATCGGATACGAATTTAATTAAGTCTTTCTTGTGGCATAGAAGCGATATCGTCAGGTGTAAAGTTTTCGATGATAGCGCAAGAAGCTTTACCGAAGATATCTGAAAATGGACAGTCTTGAGAATAAGTAGAGAATTTAAGGTATATGAGAGCAAGAAGCTCTGTTTTTTTCGCGAGTTAGATTGTGAACAAGATGATAGCGCATTCTGATAAGGCGCTTAAATAGCAGCATATTTAAAATCAGGCAAAGGTGTTGGATTTAACTTACTGAACCTAACGCTATTGAAGCGATGATAATTGCATCGATGCTATCTGTTTTAGGCAAGAAAGTGTAGATTTTTTTAAAGCCTTTGACTATGCTTGGGTTGAAAACATAAAAAGTTGGTTGATATGGCAGCAGTTCAGATGAAGAAGCAAGGTACAAATGCAGATGCCAAGCGTAGTGTGAAGTTGCTTCCATGCCAAACTTAATACAGGATAGATTATACTGGCTGAGGCAATCAATAACTCTTTTGATTAATTCGTTAGCGCCTTCTTGATCGTTAGGCAAGGAAAAAGGTTTTTAATCAAGTGATTACCGGCATCATCGAGGAAGAAGATAGAATTTGACTGACTACTGATATCAATGCCCACGATTAAAGTATTTGGCAATTTGAAGACCTCCTTTTTGCAAGTAGTGGTAAGAAAAAGTATTAAGCCCTTTATCCCTGGGGATTACATAACAATAGCAGCCTCGCCGATATTAGAGCTACGGAGCAGTTTATGCTGTAGCACACATCTGACATGCTCAAATCAGATGTGGAAAACTGCCAGTGCTTAAGCCTTCGAGTAAACATTACTTATGTAATCCTTTGGGGCTGAAGTCTTTCTCAAGCTGTGGCGTGCAGATATCAAAGCACGTCCAGCAGGAGGTGATCAAAAATATCCAAGTAAACTAAATCAGGCTTAAACTTTTTCTGATTTTAGTTTACCAAAGATAAAGGGCAAATTTAAACTGTAGCAGTCAATTTTAATATTCAATTTTTGAGAAGTGAGTGTTTTAAGAAAGGTGCATTATCAAAATGAATTTCCAGTAATCAATTGGTACTGATAATTAAATATACCAATTGAGATATGAAGTTTTAATTGATTTGATGATTATATGATACGAGTGGTAGGTGATATAGTGATTAGCTTCAAAACATTAGAATCTGAGATAAAAAAACTGTTTAAATCTAAACTTATTCTTTTAATATATTTTTTCTATGTAATACTAATGATTATGATATATAGAAACACAAATAGAAACATAACTTCAAATAGTATTTTTTCTCCTTATGCATCAGGTTTGTTGTTATATTGTAATTTAATTGGCGGTATAGCGATAACAATTATTTCTGCTCTAATATGTGATAGAGAATACCAAGCAAATTTACTCTTTATTTATTCTACAATTCTGAAAAGAAAATACTTTTTTTTACTTAAGCAATTTACAATATTTTGGTATTCTTTACTTTTCAGTTTGATTTCTATACTTTTGGGTGTGGTTTTTGATGCAATTATAATTGCTATTACTTTACCATGGTACAAACTAATTATACAATTAATTAGTGTTGTTTTTTGTTTATATTTGGTGGGAAATTTATCATATACGTTACATCTGTTAACTAAGAATTTTGTTTATTCGTTAAGTATACCCTTATTTCTGATATTTTTTGAACCAGCAATTCATAAATTTTCCATCAATGTCTTTTGTATAAAATTTTTGGTTATATTTAATATATACGGTTTCTTAAATGGATTTTTTAAAAATTTAAAATATGGAAGCATAATAGTAGTTCCTGAGAATCAAGCATATAATTCGCTGTTAGGATCATTTTTTATACTTTTGAGTTATTTAATCTTTATGTTTACTGTTCAATTTTTATTTATCAAAAGTGAAAGGTTTTCATCTAAATGAAGAAAATAATTAAATATTTTCAAAATTAATTTTCGTTATTGAAGTATTTCTGGTAATAGTTTTTGCTAAGTATTATGTTTATCTTTCAATAGCAGAGATGATTTTCAAAGGAATATTCAAGTACAAAGCACTCAACTGGGCAGTACCATTTTTCACATTTGTTGTGTTCTCAGCTTTGGGTATAGACTACAGCGTATTTTTACTGATAAGGTTTTACGAATATAGAAATTTAGAGCTTTCAGAAGCACTAAAGCTTACCTCGGCAAACATTGGTCATGTTGTAACATCAGCGGTTAATTTTAGCAGGCACATTTGCAGCAATGCTACCATCTGGGATTTTAACGCTTATGCAGGTTTCAATCTGCGTTGTGATAGGCCTTGTTCTGCTTGCATTTTTCCTGCTGCCGTTTTTGTTCAATAGTTTGATGAGGGTAAAAAGGGATATAGTTTAAAAATGCTTTTTAAAAACAATTTAAGTATAGCTGCTTCCAAGAAAGGAGGCAGCTTTTTGTTTGCAAAAAAACATGAAAAAATTTAAGAAATTTAGAGATATTTAAAGAAAGAGAGAACTGATAGCTAAAAATTGCATAAAATTAACTAAAAAAAAAAACGAGTTTGACTGGATAAAGATTAATAAAGTAAAATTGAGGTGAAAATTCCAAGGAGAATATTAATAAATATAGCAAATTTGCATATTGCCTTTCGTAGATAAGATAGTTTATATGCAAATAGGATGGTATACCAGGGAATATAAAAAAGAAAATATTTATTTTAATTTCGAGAAATTTCAACTTGGGTTGGCATCAACTTTTTATGGGCGCCCATGAAGAGATATAAAACAAAATTAAGGGGGGAATAGAGTATGAAAAACAACAAAAAGACTGTAGCACTTTTAATAATATGCATTTTAATAGTTGTAAGTACTTTTTCTGTTTTATCTCAAAAAACCACAGCTACTATACCTTCAGTCAGCAAAAGCAATGATTTTCCAAATTTTAAGACTGTATTGAAGATTCCTGTATCTGAAGAAGGTATTGAATATACAGGAATAGTAGGTTATGGTTCTCACGAAGGACCTAATGCTTTTGATGTGAAAGGAGATAAAATCTACATTCTTGATAATGTTCATCATAGAGTACTTGTATACAGTAAGAGCAAAGGTGATTTAATTGAAAAAATTAATATACCAGAAGGGCAATGGATTCATGGTATGGCAGTTGATAAAAACGGCAAGATATATTTATTTAATGCTGGTCTGAATACTTTAATTACAATAAACAATGGCACAATTGAAATTGCCTCTTTAAATAAAGAGATACGGTTAGAACCATTTGCTTACTTTGGAGTAAGCGAAAAGGGGCCTTTTGTAGTACTTGCTGGAGACAAAATGAAAACTTGTTTTTTGGGTAAAAGACAAAATGGTGAGTATAGAGAGAATAACTTATACGTAACAGAAGAAAAAGAAGGAAACATGTCGTCTGATGGATGTATATGGAAAGCAAATGTTTCTAATCGAAAGGCTTACATCAATACACTTGAGGTTAGCGAATTTCCGAGATGGCTTGTCGACGAATACAGTGCCTATTATTATATTGGGAAAAATGGTTTTGTTCAATTTTGGAAGATAACCAATGATTATGGCGAATGGATAGTTAAGTTAGATTCAAAAACACAGAATATAGAAGGGCTCGTGAAAATTCCGGATGTTAAATATTCTTGGCCGCAAAAAGATGTAGTACTTGATAATGGGAACGTCTTTGTATTGTTGCCATGTGAGAAGAGGGTATATGTATTAATGGTTGACTCATGGATGACAAGCGAACAATATATAGAATACACAAAATCTTTAGGAAGTGGAGAAAATGCAATTAGTAGCAAAATTGAAACAGAGCAGTCTGCAGAAAAAACCTTACCCGCTGCGATAGCTTCCAGTATAACCAGAGGCCAAATAATTCTAACTGCTCAACAATTATAATAATTATAAATGGTATTGTTCAAAACAAAATTATGATGGTTCAAAGGTTGCAAATCCCAGTTTATGGAAAAGACCATCTTTCATAACATCATACAATACGTATTACTATCAAGTTCCGTATTGCTGGGGCGGATGGGATTCTTTTTCTGGTTTTGATACCAAAATTAAAGATGGATATGCAGCTGGAAATGTTTGCACAAATGCTCCTGGATATGTAGGGGGAACAGCTGGAGTTGACTGTTCTGGATTTGTAAGCAGGTGCTGGGGTTTGTCTCAAAAATATAACACAACTGGATTAATGAATATATCTACTAAAATTAGTTTTTCCTCTTTACAGCAGGGCGATATATTGTGTAACAGCAGCCATGTAATGATTTTCTATAAAAGAGATCAGAATGGAAATTATATAGTATATGAAAGCACAACAGGAGGTTACGATCGGGTTATTCACCAAGCACGAAGTAAGTCGTATGTAGAAAGCAACTACGGTGCGTATAAATGCCCATTTGTGAATTAAAGTACCAAAGAAGTTGTTGTTAGTTAATATGTGGGTTATGTCAAATCAAAAAAACTCCTTGTGGCTATATTCACAATTAGCCACAAGGAGGGCTTTTATTTATTTTTGAAGAATGAGTATGTGAACAGCAAATTGCTCAAATCAATGAATAAGGAAATATTAGTTCAATAATCAATCAAACAGTTGTAAATAAAAACAGTTATAAAAGTTCATATCATATTGGTTTTTATAAAAAAAAGTGAAAGGGTGTGAAAAAGAATGAAGTCAAAAAACAAAATGCCTACAACAAGGTTACTAGCTGAGATAGTTGCCTTTGTGGGAATGCTTTTAATTGGGTTTTTAATAATTTATAATCAACAAAATGTTACAAAAATTGGATATGTAAGAGTTTTAGAAAAGAAAAATCCCAAGATATTGTTTGGAATGACATTAGAGGGAAGACTTGTTGACAGCCGTGGAAATGACAATTTGCTATTCAAATTCAAAACAACCGATGCTGAGATTAACAAGAATTTTACACTTTTCCCACGTCGATTTTTTGCATGGGGAAAAAATCATGTAGCTTACACCAGTAATCTTAAAGAAATAATTGTGGTTGATTATAAAACCAGAAAAGAGGTATATCGACAACAATTAAAAGAAGGGATAGAATATATCAACGTAAATAAAGAAAAAGAAGAGTTTGTAATAGCAACCAGCAAAGCATTGTATCTTTTGAGATATCAGAAAGAGCATAGAAATGGAGAAAGTAAGCAATTTTTATTAGAACGTATAGCAGAAGGTAAATTTTGCTGGCCGTCTATTTCGCGTGATAGCAGATACATAGTGTGTGGAGAAAATAACAGTAAAGAAAATCCTTCAGCCACATCACTTGTATTATTTGATTTATCAAATAATACAAAGAAAAAATTTCTGTCTGAGAAATTTGGTAATTTTTCAGTAAAAGTTGTTTATAGAATAATATACTCTACTTCTATAAGCAGTGATAACAAATGGATTGTAATAAGCACCAGATCACCAGCAGATCCACCATATGTATGGGTATCAGCAATAAATTTGGAAAGCGGAATTGTAAAGGAATTTAGTACAAATACAGGATTGTGCAACTCACCAGGATGTTTTATTTCAAGTGATAAATACATGTTTGCGCAGGGAGAACCAGAATATCAAGAATTTGGGGATTATTCTTCTATTATTGACCCGTTTAGATCAAAACCGGTTATTCTTGACCTTAATACTGGAAAGTTGGAGATTGTTAACGATGTGCCCAAAGACATTAATGCCTATTGGCCAATATATGGAAATGATAAAGCAATTTATTTTATTGACAGAAACTATCAGTCATTTGTACCTAATAAAATTTTTGATACCAATATTTATAGACTAAAAAACAAAAAGATTAAACTATTATTTAATGTAAAGGGCGGTATTGTAAGTTATGATGTGATTTCAAAGTGAAACTTTTCTGAAAGGCAGAAAAAAGATTTATAAAAATGACCAAGTCATTTTTGAAACGTCTGATAATGAAAGTATCCTAAAAGGTCCTTATATTTCTTAAAATAATGAGATTGCATTCTACACGAAAGATATAAATGCTGAAGATGAAGTGAAGCTTAATATAGGCAAAGTTAAAAATGAAAAGATTGTAATAAAGAAAAGAGTGAAATGGGACAAAGGAACTGGCGATATTAAGTTTTCTGGTAATTCCATTCAGTTTAAAAGTGACAGTGGGATAAGAGAGTATAAATGAGAATAGAAAAGGATAGAGTCTTAAAAATTTTTTAAAGAGGATTAGAAAGCTGCTTCCAAGGGGTGGGGCAGCTTTTTGTTTGCGAAAAAACATGAGAAAATTTGAGAAATTTAGAGATATTTGAAGGTAGAGAAAGCTGATATCCAAAAATTGCTTAAAATAAAATTAACTAAAAAAAAAAACGAGTTTGACAGGATGAAAATTAATAAAGTAAAATTGAGGTGAAAGTGCTAAGGAGAATATTAGTAAATATAGCAATTTGCATATTGCCTGTTTTAATAAAGTTTACATGAAAATAAAATGATATACAAAAGAATATAAAAAATGTTGCAACCTGTACTTAAAAAGATTTCATGTTACAATGGCATTAACCTCTCATGGGCGCCCATGAAGGGATGTAAAATAAAATGGGAGGTGGATGGTAGATGTTTACCAAAAAAATGTTTAGAATGAACTTTAACAAAATCATTGCTTTTTGTTCAGTTTTGCTTTTAGTGTTAAGTAGTTGGAATTCTTTAGCTGCAACGGCTTTGAATGGTAACGAAATAGATAAAAGCCATAATAAAATACCATCTTATATGAAACCAGGCACGATTATTACATTTGATGAAAATGGAAAATTAATTGTTTTGTCTGAAGGCAGTGATAATCTAGTTTCTTTATCAAAAGAAGACAAAAAAATAGCAGAAAATTGTAAACCGCTACCTGAGGAGGATTTACCTGAAGTAGAGCCTGGAATGATAGTTGTATATGACGCATTAGGTGCACCAGTTGTTATTCATCAGGGGCAAGAAGAACCTTTGAAAATTGATTTAAAAGAAGTGAAATTAGATGAAATCAAAATTAATGATAGTAAATCAGAAAAAATAGAAAATAAAGCAAACAATGATGAAAATAGTAATAATATTTTGCAACAGGGTGCTACAAAGTTGAATACAGAAACAGGTTATATTTCATGGTATAATGGTGAAGGAAAAAAGGAGCAGCAGGAGTGATATTGGATAGCGAAAGTGCTGCACATAAGACAATTGAATTTTGGACAAGGGTAAAAGTAACCAGTCTTGAAAATGGCAAAAGCACAATAGTAAAAATATTAGATAGAGGTCCATATGTGCAAGGTAGAATATTGGATATGGTAAAAACAGCATTTTCAAGAATTCATAATTCAAGTAAAGGAATTTTTAGGGGGAAAATAGAATGGCCTATTCAAAGTTAAAAATAGAAGTAATAAGGATAGTAGCAATTTTATTGCTACTATCCTTATCTTTAGGAATTTACAATACAGGGATAGCCAGCAAAGAAGAAGTAGTGGAAAAGTTACTTATCTCAGTATATGATAAAGATGGAAAGACTCGTATGTGGAAGATTATACCTAAAAAGAGAAAGGAATAACTAATTCTTAAAAACAGGGAAGTTATGATCTTTGGAGATATTTCTACAAATGAGGAATGGCTTGCGTATGATGATGCAATTGGAACTGGGCCTTGGGAGTTGTTTGTGAAGAATTTACAAAATCGAAAAGTATTTCAAGTTACTAATAATGATCAAGCTGGAGAAATAGATATTGAAATTCTCAGTGAAAAACCTTTGAAAATATGTGTATCAAGAGTTGGATTGAGTTCTCCAATACCAAGAATATGGATTTTTGATGTTGAAAAGAAAAAAGCTCAAATGGTAAAACCTATAAATTCTGATATGGTATTTGACGAAATTGAGGTGATTGATAGTAATCACATTTTGACTGTTGCTTATTCATATAAGGATGAGAAAAAGATGTATGAGGATAATTCCTCTGTTGATTCAATAAAACATACTTTTTACATCATTGATTTAAAAAATCAAAAATATACGAAAATTACTGAATTCAAAGCAGGATCAATTGGAGCTTTAGGTTTTGTACCAAAGAGTAATATTATTACTTTTAGTGCAACCAATATTTATCTAAACTCTACCAGAAAAAAGGGAGAAACGGGCATATACAAGTTAGATCAAAAGTCAAAAGTAATAGTACCAATACTAACTGAAAGTATGCTAAAAAAAATAAAAGATACACCTGTTGAGGAGTTTTCCTCTCCAATAGCAGGTTATTTAAGTAATGATGGGAAAAAACTCTGGTTTATCGGTATTCCTAAAGATGCAAAGAGAATGATGTTTGGCGAAGGAATCGAAGCTTATCCAAGTGCTGTTTTTGAATATGATTTAAGAGAGAAAAAGTTGCGAAAAATATTTGAAAAAAAGAATACTTTTATAACAAGGATGACAGTTTCATATGGGAAATAAAAATAGTGTTAAATTTAATTACTGTATCAAAGTATTAAATAAACAAACACTTTGTATTGCAAGAAAGGGGCTATCAAAATTATTTTTTTGACAGCCCCTGTTTTAATCTGTCCCCAAAATTTTCTTTTTAAAACCTTTTTGCTATCTCCTCAGCCTCTTTCAACGCAGTGAACATAATCTTTTCTACATCCTCACCTACGATGTCAAGCCGCTGAGCTGTTATCGTCTGAAAATCTTCAACTCCCATAAAACCCAAAATTGTTTTCAGGTACCTGTTTGCCATCTCAAAGTCCGAAAATGGTGGTGTTTTGTACTCTCCGCCTGTTGCCATGATATGAACTGCTTTTTTGCCACGAAGAAGACCCACAGCCCCTTGTTCTGTGTATTTAAAGGTTATTCCAGAGACTGTGATATAGTCTATACATGCCTTGAGGATTGCGGGAATGCCCAAATTCCACATAGGTGCAGCAAACACATACTTGTCAGCCTCAAGAAACTGATAGGCATATTTCAAAATAGGATGATGCTTTGATGCCTCAGTTTTTGGAGCGAAGATATCGTTGATGTCCTCTTGAGAAAGAAAATGAATTCCTTCTTTGTAAAGGTCTAAAGTGATAATCTGGTCATTTGGATGAAATTCTTTGTATACCTTTATAAAATGTTCTGAGATTATAAATGTTCTTAAACTTTGGTCGCTCTTTGGATTAGCCTTTATATACAGTAGCTTTGCTATTCGAACATCTCCTTTACAAGAATAATTACCTTGATTATATTATACCCCTGTAAGTCGATTGTATAACTATGAATTTATTTTTGACTACTCAACCGAAGATTTCAAAACATCTATCATTTCATCAAGCGAGATTGCATGTCTTAAGTTTGCTACATTTTTAGACTCAAGTGCTCTTTTTGCATAATATTCTATCCTGTCACCTGGTAATTTTGGAATAGACTCTTTAACAAAAAATCTTACAAACTCAGAAAATTCGTCTATGCTTTCAAAGCCCATGTTGTTTAAAACAAAGCTTACTTCTTCTTTTAAATATTTGCTCTCAAGCCTCAAAAAGCTTGAAAGTAAGATTGCATTGGCTCTTCCATGTGGGATGTCATGGTAATAAGTGAGGTTGTACCCTAAAGGATGAACAATTAAAGTACCTGTTTGTGCAATAATTATTCCCCCAATCAATGATATCCATGCAAACTTTTCAAGGTCAGTTTCTTTTAGAGTGTTCTCTTTTAGATTACCTTTTGAGCTTGCAAACAGGCTCAAGGCTTTTTTAGCGTAAGCTTCAATTATATGGTCTGAGGATTTTGAAAGGTAGCCTTCTATCACATGGGAAAGAGCATCAAAGAGGGTGTTTACAATAACGTTGTGAGGGAGAGTGGTGAGATATTTATAGTCGACTATAGCGATTTTAGGGAATATTAATTCTGATGCAAAACTCTTTTTATTTTCAATTGTTTTCAAAGTCAAAATAGAATATGGAGTAACCTCGCTTCCTGTACCACATGTTGTTGGAATTGCAACTATAGGTAAGCACTTTTCAAATTTTGAGTCAAAAAGGTCCTGAGCTTTTAGATTTTTTTCAGCACACAGCACTGCCACTGCCTTTGATGAGTCAAGAGGAGAACCTCCACCAATTCCAATTATAAAGTCCGGGGAAAACTCTCTTGCCAATTTTGAAACTTCATCTATCTGTTCCACGCTTGGATTCTGAGCAATTTTGCTGTATATTGAATATTCAATTGAAAGTTCCTTTAATACAGTTGTTACATCTTCTAATGAGCCGTTCATCAGAGAGGACGGAGATGTAACAATGAAAGCTTTCTTGCCAAGCCTGAAAAGGTCTTTGTTTTTCAAAATCCCATCTTTTTCAAATATTACCTTTGTTGGCAAGAAAAATTTGCTCATTCTTTGAAGCCTCCTTGATAAAGTTATTGATTGTACTACTTAGAATAAATTATAGCACATAATTTCTACGGAAGATGTATAAAAACTCATCTTTGCAAGGAAGTTAATTATAGAAGAAACTATTTGTAATGCAACAAGAGGTGATTAAGATATGTCAAGCAAGGAACGACAAAGAGCAGTTGCAAAATTGTGTCCGGAGTTTAACGATGGTGGTTACTCTCACAAAGGTGATGTGAGCTGTGATGTTTGCATTCATTGGGACGGGAAAAAGTGTAGTATAAATTATTTTGATAATGTCCTGACAAGCATGGACCAGACATAGAGTTTGTAATGGATTTTTGAAAATTTCTGTTGATTTTTTAATTGAACTATCTTAAAATAAACCTTGGCAAGAGATGTGGAGAAGCCTGTGAACAGCTTCTTTTGAGAAAGGGGCTGTTTGCAGGCTTTTTATTTACTAAATTTTAAAAAGGGTGGCTGAAAATGGATAAAATCTACGATGTTATTGTCATTGGAGCTGGAGTTGTTGGCATGTCAATTTTAAGAGAGCTTTCTTCTTACGATTTGAAGATTGCAGCAGTTGAAGCAATGGAAGATGTTGCAGAAGGTGCATCAAAAGCAAACTCTGGGATTGTGCATGCCGGATATGACCCTATTGAAGGTACAAACAAGGCAAAGTTTAATGTTGAAGGAAATAGAATGTTTGAAGAGCTCTGCAGGCAGCTTGATGTTGAGTATAAGATGATTGGGGCATTGGTTGTTGCATTTGATGAAAAAGAGATAAATATCTTAGAAGAGCTTTTGCAAAGAGGCAAACGAAATGGTGTGAAAGGACTTGAAATAAAAGGAAAATCATGGGTTTTAGAAAATGAGACAAATTTGAACAGAGAAATTAGAGCTGCCCTTTTTGCGCCATATTCGGGAATTACAAATCCATATAAGCTCACAATTGCACTTTATGAAAACGCCATCCAAAACGGTGCCAAGGTCTATTTTGGCTTTAAGGTGTGCAAAGTAGAAACACAAAATGGATATTTTATTATCTATTCCCAAGACAAGAGGCTGCTAAAGACTCGGATTCTTGTAAACTGTGCAGGTGTACGTGCAGATGAAATAAGCAAGATGGCAGGTGCAAGAAAGTTTACAATTTACCCGCGTCGAGGCCAGTACTTTATATTAGATAAGCCTGAGAAGGAAATTGTCAAAAGAGTTATATTCCAAGTGCCAACAGAAAAGGGCAAAGGTGTATTAGTCACACCAACTGTAGATGGAAATATCCTTCTTGGTCCAAATTCAGAGTATATAGAGTGCAAAGACGACACATCAACAACTCAAGAAGGACTTGATGAGGTTTTTGAAAAGGCAAAAAGAGTTGTCCTGACTTTAACTAAAAAGGATGTAATCACAATCTTTTCAGGTATCAGGGCAACACCTGATACTCATGATTTTATAATCGAGGAGGATGAAAGAGTTAAAAACTTCATAAATGTTGCGGGGATTGAATCTCCTGGCCTGACATCATCAGTTGCAATAGGAAAATATGTTGCCGGCATGATAGCAGAAAAATTAAATGCAAAACAAAAATCCAATTTTAATCCCTATAGAGAGGATATAAAAAGATTTTCAGAACTTACTGATGAAGAAAGAAATGAAATGATTAAAAAATTTCCGAGTTTTGGGAATATTGTTTGCAGGTGTGAGCTTGTATCAGAATATGAGATAGTTGAGGCAATAAAAAGAGGTGCAAGGACCATAGATGGCATCAAAAGAAGAACAAGAGCAGGTATGGGAAGGTGCCAGGGCGGATTTTGCACACCGCGCATAATTGATATTCTATCAAGAGAACTTAACGTTGATAAAACCCAGATAACTAAATTTGGGAAAAATTCATATATTTTGATTGAGAAAAGGTGGGGAAAGTAATATGCATGAGTATAGTGTAATAGTCATAGGTGGTGGGCCTGCAGGGCTTGCAGCAGCCTTAAAGAGTTTTGAAAACTTAGATGATAAAAGGATTTTGATAATAGAAAGAGATAGTTTTTTAGGTGGAATTTTGAATCAGTGTATTCACCCCGGTTTTGGTCTTCATTATTTCAAAGAAGAACTAACAGGACCTGAATATGCTCAAAGGTTTATTGAATTGGTTGAGAAAAATGGCATTGAGTACTTGACAGACACACATGTAATGGATATAACTCCTGAGAAAGAAGTTACAATTGTCAACAAACATGGTCTTAAAAAGCTCAAAGCAAAGGCAATTGTGCTTGCAATGGGAGCAAGAGAAAGAACAAGAGGTGCAGTCCAGATACCAGGTACACGCCCGGCAGGGATCTTTACTGCAGGACAAGCTCAGAGGTTTATAAACATCGAAGGGTATAAAATTGGCAAAAAGGCAGTAATAGTTGGCTCAGGGGACATTGGCCTTATTATGGCAAGAAGGCTCACGTTAGAGGGAATTGAGGTAAAAGCAGTTGTTGAGATAATGCCATACTCAACAGGGCTCAGAAGAAACATTGTCCAGTGTTTAGAGGACTTTGGTATTCCACTTCTTCTTTCTCACAAAGTAGTAAAAATCCACGGCAATGAAAGAGTTGAAGGTGTTACAATATCGGTTGTTGACAGCGATTTTAAAGAAATTCCAGGTACTCAAAGGTTTATTGAATGCGACACAGTACTTTTTTCTGTCGGACTGATTCCTGAAAACGAGCTTAGCAAAAAAGCAGGGGTAGTGATAGATGAAAGAACAGGTGGACCATTTGTAGATAACACATTTTCTACTACTGCCAATGGCATATTTGCATGCGGGAATGTCCTTCATATCCATGACCTTGTTGATAATGTAACTTTAGAGGCTGAGACTGCTGGTAAGTACGCGGCACTTTATTGCCAAAATCCAGAACTTTTTCAAAAAGGAAAACTAACAAATATTATAGCATCAGATGGTATCAGATATGTTGTACCACAGCACTTGAACAGGAACTTTTTGGAACCTACAATTTTAAGATTTAGAGTTAACAATGTTTACCACGACAAAGTAATTCTACTTATAAATTCAGGCAAAAAGCTTTTGAAAATAAAAAAGCAGTACCTTTCACCTGGTGAGATGGAAAGCATCGCCTTGTCCGAAAAAATATTATCTCAGATGGATTTTTCTGAGGATATAATCTTGAAGCTTGAAGATGATAAATAGTTAAAAAAAGGGAGATGTGAGGGTAGATGGAGAAAATTACGTGTATTTTGTGCCCAAAAGGCTGCAGTATTGAGAAAAAAGAAGAAGGGAATGAAATAAAATATATCGGTTATGGATGTACCCGTGGGCTTGAGTATGCAAAAGATGAGTTTACCCAGCCCAAAAGAATTCTCACAACAACCATCCATGTGAAAGATGGAGAGTTAGAGTTTTTGCCTGTTAGAACAAATAAGCCAATACCAAAGAAACTTCTTTTTGACGCTATGGCAATTCTAAGAAAAGTAGAAGTTACAGCACCAGTTGAGGTTGGTAGTGTTGTTGTAAAGAATATTTTAGATACTGGCGCTGATGTAATAGCAACAAGAAAAGTGAGAAAAAAAAGTTTTTTTTAAAGAAGAGAAAAAAGATTACTGTTGCTTGTTGATATTGCAACAGCTCCGGCACCCAATGCCTCTATTACTTCTTCTTTTGATTCAATCATTCCACCCGCAATAATTGGAATTTGAGTATTTTGGGAAAGTTTATAAATGGCTTTTGGTATAACACCTGGTAGCACTTCAACAAACGTTGGTTTTGAGTTTTCTATCATTTTAAGTCCTGAAGATATTGATTGTGAGTCTATAAGAAATATTCTCTGTACACAAGGCAGAGAAAGTGAAAAGGCATGGTTGATTAGGTTTTGCCTTGTTGATATAATACCATCAGCACCAATGCTTTTGAGAAATTCAATCCCTTTTTCGTCTTTTCCCACCCCTTCTATAAGATCAATATGGACAAACACAAGTTTATTTTTTTGTTTTATCATACTAATTTCATCCCTAATGGTTAAAATAGTAGAGTGAAGAAGAAAAATAACCCTACACTCAGAATTTAAGGCAGATTCAAGTATTGCTTTATCTCTTACAGCTGGTATAATAGGATTTTGAATGAGTTCATCTAATAGATTTTCCATTGTAATTTAACTCCTGATTAGAGTTTTTAATATAATTATACACTTCATAATCAAAAATTAAAAACGGAGGCAGAGAGACTTCGATGGAAACAATAAGCAAAAAAACTATACCGGTTATACCATTGCGGGGACTTGTGGTATTTCCATACATGATGCTTCACTTTGATGTAGGAAGGCAGATCTCACTAAAAGCATTAGAAGAAGCTATGAACAGCGACCAGCAAGTTTTGCTTTTGGCCCAAAAAGATCCAAAACAGGAAGAACCAACACCTGATGATTTATATCAGTTTGGAACGGTTGCAAAGATCAGACAGATGCTGAGGCTTCCGAGCGAAACTTCAAGAATTTTGGTAGAAGGGCTTAGCAGGGCAAAGGTAATAGATTACGTTTCTGTTGATCCATACTTTTTGGTAGAGGTTGAAGAATACAAAGAAAACGATGGTAATTTAGACGACCCTGAATTAGAAGCACTTATAAGAAACGTAGTTTCTGCATTTGAAGAGTATGCAAGGCTAACAAGTAGAATTCCACCTGATGCTATTTTATCTGTTACCACAATTCAAAATCCTGGACAGCTTGCTGATGTTATTGCAGCAAATGTTATTGTCAAGCTTGAAGACAAGCAGCTACTTTTAGAACAAGTAGACCTAAAAGAAAGGCTCACAAAGCTATATGAGCTCATGTTAAAAGAAAAAGAAATAATTGAAATAGAGAGAAAAATTACCCTCAAGGTTAAAAAACAGATTGACAAGATGCAAAAAGAATATTACTTGAGAGAGCAGCTCAAAGCAATCCAGAGCGAACTTGGTGAAAAGGACAGCCTTTTTTCAGAAGCTCAAGAGTACAGAGAGCAGGTAAAAAAATTGGGTCTTACTAATGAAGGTTTGCAAAAAGTTTTAAAGGAAATAGATAGACTTGAAAAACTTCCTCCAAATTCACCTGAGGTTGGTGTGATTCGAACATATTTAGAATGGATTATTGACCTTCCGTGGAATGTAAAAAGTGAAGAAAAGATTGATATAAACGTGGTAAAAAAGGTTTTAGATGAGGATCACTATGGTTTAATAAAGGTAAAAGAAAGGATTCTTGAATATATCGCGGTGAGGAAATTAAAAAACAACTTAAAAGGTCCTATTTTGTGCTTAGTTGGGCCACCCGGTGTAGGTAAGACATCTATTGCAAAATCAATTGCAAGAGCCTTAAATAGAAATTATGTGCGAATCTCTCTTGGTGGTCTTAGGGATGAGGCAGAAATTCGTGGACACAGAAAGACATATGTTGGGGCTATGCCAGGGAGAATTATCTATGCTCTTCGGCAGGCAAAGACAAAAAATCCGCTTATACTTTTAGATGAAATTGACAAGATGTCACACGATTTTAGAGGTGACCCTGCATCTGCCCTTTTGGAGGTGCTTGACAGTGAGCAAAACTATGCATTCCGTGACCATTATATTGAAATTCCGTTTGATTTGTCAGAAGTGATGTTTATTGCAACAGCAAACACACTTGAGACAATCCCAAGGCCTCTTCTTGACAGGCTTGAAGTCATTGAAATTACAGGTTATACTGAAGAGGAGAAGGTGGAGATTGCAAAAAGATATTTGTTCCCTAAGCAGATAGAGCAAAATGGACTTAAGAAGTCTCAAATTAGATATGATGAAGCTGTAATTCGTGATATAATATCATTCTATACAAGAGAGTCAGGTGTTAGAAACTTAGAAAGAGAGATTGCAAGGCTTTGCAGGCGTGTTGCAAAAGAGATTTTGGAAGAGAACAAAAAAATGGTTAGGGTTACCCCAAAGAACTTGGAGAAATATCTGGGTGTGAGGAAATATAGAAGAGATGAACTAATTGAAGAAGACAGAATAGGAATTGTAACAGGCCTTGCATGGACACCTTTTGGCGGGGAGACACTCTCTGTTGAGGCACTCGTTATGCCAGGAAACGGTAAACTTGAGCTTACCGGTCAGCTTGGTGATGTCATGAAAGAGTCGGCAAAGGCAGCAGTTAGTATCATCCGTGCACGAGCTAAAGATCTTGAAATAGATGAGAATTTCTATAAAGAGTGTGATATTCATATTCATGTACCAGAAGGTGCTATACCGAAAGATGGACCATCTGCTGGAGTTACTATGGCAACCGCAATGGTCTCAGCTCTTTCTAAAAAACCTGTAAGGCATGACATCGCGATGACAGGAGAGATTACTTTAAGTGGGAGGATTTTGCCAATTGGCGGTGTGAAAGAGAAAGTACTGGCTGCAAAAAGAGTCGGAATAAAAAATGTGGTTTTACCTTATGAGAACAAAAAGGATGTAGATGAACTGGAGGATTATGTTAAAAAAGATATGAACTTTATTTTTGTCAAGACAATTGATGAGGTGTTTAAAATTGCAATAAAGAAGTAAAGGGGGTTAAAAGAGGATTTGAAAATAAACCTATCAAATGCACGGCTTGAGAAAATTGCTGTCAAAAAGGATGACTATCCACCTATAAAGATGCCCGAAATGTGTATATGTGGAAGATCAAATGTTGGAAAGTCTTCATTTATTAACACAATCTTCAAGGACAAATTAGCAAGGGTTGGCTCAACACCGGGCAAGACTTGTACAATAAACTTTTTCAACATTGATAACAAGTTCAGAGTTGTTGACCTTCCCGGATATGGTTATGCTCAAGTTTCAAAAGAAGAAAAGAAAAGATGGAAGGATATGATAGAAGAGTATCTTTTAGAAAGAGAAGAGCTAAAACTTGCGGTTTTGCTGCTTGATTCAAGACATCTTCCAACAGAAGATGACAAAATTATGCTTAGCTTTTTTGACAAGAAAGAGATTCCTATTATGATTGTCTTGACAAAATGCGATAAACTTTCTAATAATGAACTTACAAAGAATACAGAACTTATTTCGAAAGAACTTGGAATCGAAAAGGATCTATTCTATCAATTTTCTGCAAAAACAGGCATGGGTGCAAAGCAGATTCAATACAGTATTGTAAAATTTATGGAAGAGGCAATTTTAAAAGAGAAGGGGAAAAAATGAAATTTGCACTTATAAGTAGCTGTCTTATAGGGCTTAATACGAAATATGATGGAACAAATAACTTGAGAAGTGAGATAGTAGAGAGACTCAAAAAAGAGTATATTTTGATACCTGTCTGCCCGGAGCAGCTTGGTGGTCTTCCAACCCCCAGAAACCCTTGTGAAATTAAAGATGGTAGAGTATTTGATATACAAGGCCGAGACCTTACCGATAATTTTTATAGAGGTGCTATAGAAACATTAAAAGTAGCAAGGTTTTTTGGTGCAGACATTGCATTTTTAAAGTCCAAAAGTCCTTCCTGTGGCTTTGGCAAGGTTTATGATGGTAGTTTTTCAAAAAAGCTTGTAGATGGTATAGGAATTACTGCAAAAATTTTAGGAGAGAATGGTATTGAGATTGTTTGTATTGACTAAAATAATAAAGGGTGTTAAATTGATATGGATTTTAAAGAGATTATCAAATACGACAATTTGATTTCGGTTTTGGACAACTTTTCTTACATTACTGGAATTTCAGCAAATTTCTTAACAGCTGACAATCAATGGGTTGAGAACAAAAAAAAGGGCACATGTGAGTTTTGTATGTTAATGAAGAAGTATTACCAGAATGGTGAAGCATGCCGAAATTCTGATCTGGCCGGTGCACAAACTGCTCAAAAGAAAAAAGGTGTACATGTTTACAGATGCCACATGGGACTTGTTGAAGCTGTAATACCTCTTTTTTTCAACAATAGCTACATTGGAGCACTTTTTATAGGACAGATTTTGTTAGAGCCCCCAACTGAAAAAATGTGGCAGGAAGTTTTTGAAAAGATAAAAGACCAGCCACTTGACATTGAAGCAGCAAGGAGGGGCTTTTTTAACCTTACTCATATAGACCATGAAAAACTCCAGAGTGTGCTTGACATGATGCACATTGTTGCAAAGTACATCATAGATTCAGAGATGATTAGGATATCTTCTCTTTCATCAATTGAAAAGATAATAGAGTACATTAAAAATCATTATATGGAAGATATAACCTTAGAAGATTTGGCAAAGATGGTTTATCTGTCGCCAACATACTTGAGCTATCTTTTCAAAAAACAACTTGGAATAACCTTTAAAGAATATCTTATAAATATAAGACTGAAAAAGTCAAAAGAGCTTATTGAAACCACAGACCTGTCAATCGGAGAGATTTCAAAAATGGTGGGGATAGAAGACCAGAATTACTTTAGCAGACTTTTTAAAAGAAAATTTGGAGTGTCGCCGTTGAATTACAAAAAGGATAAATATATTTACGATATATCTAAAAAAAATGCTAATACATAAAAAAGAAGTGCATTTAAATTGCACTTCTTTTTTATCAGAATGAAAATTAGGAAAAAGCTAAAAAATAATTTAAAAACATGGGGGAGAAAAAATGGCAGAACTAAGGTGGAACCCACTTTTACGCGACTGGGTAATGATTGCATCACACAGGCAAGAAAGACCTCAAATGCCGAAAGACTGGTGTCCTTTTTGCCCTGGTTCTGGCAGAGTACCAGAAACTTACGACGTTTTAGAGTATGACAATGATTTTCCGGCACTTATGCAAAATCCACCAGAACCTGATCCTGTGGCAACCAGTTTTTATAAAGTGGCTCCTGCTTATGGAAAGTGTGAGGTCATTTTGTACTCACCAAATCATACAATAACATTACCTGAGCTGAACGTTCAGCATATTCGAAAGCTTGTAGACCTGTGGGTAGAAAGGTTTGAAGCCTTGAGAAAAGATCCAAATATAAAGTTTATATTCATCTTTGAAAACAGAGGCGAGATTGTGGGTGTTACAATGCCACATCCACATGGACAAATATATGGTTATTCATGGATTCCACTAAAGATTTTACGTGAACTTGAAAGTGCTGAGATGCACTATAATTCTTACAACGAGTGTCTAATTTGTAGAATTGACAAAGAAGAGATGAAATTTAAAAAAAGAATAATAATCGAAAATGAACACTTTGTGACATATCTTCCTTTCTTTACAGAGTATCCATATGGTGTGTTTATCTCACCAAAACGCCATGTTGGAACAATATCAGAATTTACAGATGATGAAAAGAACAGTTTTGCAAAGATTTTGAAAGAAACTACAGGCACACTTGACAGCTTGTTTGACTATCAATTTCCGTATATGATGTGTTTTCATCAGCTACCTGTAAATGTCGACAAGGACTATTCAAGCTTCTATCATTTTCACGTTGAATTTTATCCGCCGATGCGTTCAAAAGACAAACAAAAGTTCAATGCATCAAGCGAGACAGGTGCATGGGCGCCGTGCAATACAACATCTCCCGAAGAAAAGGCAGAAGAGTTAAGACAGGCGTATAAGAGATTTTTGGACAAGTTGCAAGGAGGCAAATAAAAATGGAAATCAAAGATCTTTTGAAGGTGTTCGAAGAGGTTTATGGTAAAACAGATGAAAAGATAAGGTGCTTTTTTTCAAGCGGAAGAGTAAACCTGATCGGCGAGCACACAGACTACAATGGCGGGTATGTTTTCCCTGCAGCGCTCAATGTGGGCACAACCGTTTTGATTAGAAAAAGACAAGACAGCAAAATAAGACTTTATGCAACAGATTTAAAAGAGCTTGTTGAAGCTGATATTGAGAATATAGATAGCTACAAGTCTATCAAGTGGGGGAATTATCAACTTGGTGTTATAAAAGAGCTTATGAACTCAGGCTATAATGTTGGTGGTGCTGATATGCTCTTTCATGACACAGTTCCCCACGGTGCTGGGCTTTCTTCTTCTGCAGCAATTGAGTGTGCAACTGGTATTGCAATCTATTCGATTTTTAATGAAAAACCCATTGATAAGGTAGCTTTAAGTTTTATTTGCCAACGAGCTGAAAATAGATTTGTTGGTGTAAACTGTGGAATTATGGACCAGTTTGCATCAAGCCTTGGTAAAAAAGACTATGCAATTTTCTTAAACACAAGGACTATGGAGTACAAGTATGTACCTTTAAAGCTTGGTGATTACAAGATTGTTGTTAGTAATACAAATAAAAAAAGAAGTCTTGCCAGCTCAAAATACAATGAAAGAAGAGAAGAGTGTGAAAAAGGGCTTAAAATGTTGCAAAAAAAGCTTACAATTTCCTGCCTTGGCGAGCTGGATAGAGACACATTTGAAAAGTATAAAGACTTAATTGAAGATGAAACCATCTTGAAAAGGGTAAGACATGTTATTTATGAAAATGACAGGGTATTAAAGTCGATTGAGGTGTTAGAAAAAGGCGACCTTGTCAGTTTTGGAAAGCTCATGATAGACTCTCATATATCTTTGCGTGATGACTATGAAGTGACCGGATTTGAGCTTGACACACTTTTTGAAGAAGCTCTCAAGATAAACGGGGTAATTGGCAGTCGCATGACAGGTGCTGGCTTTGGCGGCTGTACAGTTTCAATTGTTCACAAGGATGCTATTGATGAGTTTATAAAAAAGGTTGGAGAAAATTATTATCAAAAAACTTCTTTAAAGCCTGACTTTTATATCTTTGACATTGACGATGGAGCAAGAGAGATAGAAATTTAAAATAATAAAGGAAAGGTTGGGACTAAGATGATTCTTGTTACAGGTGGAGCAGGATATATAGGAAGCCATATGGTTTGGCTTTTGCTTGAAAGAGGGTATGACGTTGTTGTAATTGACAATCTCGAAAAGGGTCATTCGAAAGCGGTACTTGGTGGAAAGTTCTGCAAGGGTGATTTGAAAGACAAGGAGTTTTTAGATAAAGTCTTTTCAGAAAATGAGATCTCAGCAGTCATTCATTTTGCAGCATCCTCCTTGGTTGGTGAAAGTGTACAAAATCCAATAAAGTATTACTATAACAATGTCTATGGCACACTCAATCTGGTAGATACAATGATAAAGCACAACGTTAAAAAACTTGTATTCTCATCAACAGCAGCAGTATATGGAGAGCCA
Source organism: Caldicellulosiruptor naganoensis (assembly GCF_026914285.1). NCBI lineage: Bacteria > Bacillati > Bacillota > Caldicellulosiruptorales > Caldicellulosiruptoraceae > Caldicellulosiruptor > Caldicellulosiruptor naganoensis. The sequence goes on along the minus strand of NZ_CP113864.1, from coordinate 1,767,103 downwards.
GAAAACATTCCTATACTTGAGACAGACAAAACTGAGCCGACAAACCCTTACGGTGAGACAAAACTTGCAATTGAGAAAATGTTAAAATGGATGGATACAGCATATGGTTTAAAATTTGTATCGCTCAGATACTTCAATGTAGCTGGTGCTCATCCGGATGGAATTATTGGTGAGGACCACAACCCTGAAACTCATTTGATACCAATAGTCCTTCAAGCAGCACTTGGTATACGCGAAAAGGTCACTGTCTACGGCAATGACTATAACACAAAAGATGGCACATGTATAAGAGATTATATACATGTTCTTGATTTGTGTGATGCGCACCTAAAAGCATTAGAATATTTGGAAAAATATAATAAAAGCGATATATTTAATCTTGGAAACGGATTGGGCTTTTCTGTAATGGAGGTAATTGAAAAAGCAAGTGAGGTTGTTGGGAAAAAGATTCCATATGAAATTGGTCAGAGAAGACCAGGAGACCCTTCAATTTTAGTTGCATCATCTCAAAAGGCACAGGAAGTGCTTGGCTGGAAGCAAAAGTACAATAGCTTAGAGGTTATAATTTCAACTGCATGGAAATGGTACTCGACACATCCAAATGGCTATGATGAAAAATAAGCTTATAAAATTCAATTGCTTGCCCGAATGCAACTTATAGAGCGTTCGGGGTTTTTTGTTTTTGTATTAATTTTAATTCAAATTTAAAAATCTGCTATTGACAATATAATGTTATACTTTTAAAATAAAATATGTCAGATTGGCCTTCATCTCTTGCGATTAACTTCCCCAGACAGAAGTTAATAGTATATAAATGCAAGAAAAATTCTAATATTGTTAAAAGGAGGGAAAAGAGTGCCTAACTCGGTTGATGGGTTTTTAAAAGGAAAGTCGATTATAGAACTTCGTGAGATTGCTAAAAGTCTTGGTATTCAAAAATATTCTTTGCTTAAAAAGAATCAGCTTATAGAAGCAATTAAAGAGTTTATTGGTACAACACCACAAGATGCACAAATATTAGAAGGTATAGAGAAAAAAGAGAAAAGCAAAAGAGGAAGAAAGAAAAAAAGTGAAATGCTTCAGCAGCAAGAATCTGTAGCAGCAGATGTTCAAAATGAACAGGTAGTAGAAGAAATAGAAAATAAAGAAGAATCTAACAAAGCTGAAGCAGTGCCGTCTGGAATAGAAACACAGGTTAAAGAACAAGGAAAAGAAGGAGAAGAAAAGGCACCAAAAGAGGGAAAAGAATCTAAAGATGCTGCTAAGACAGTAGAAAAAAGAGAAGAAGAAAAGAAGGTTATAGAACTGAAAGAAAAAAAAGAAGAAAAAAAAGAGGATAAAATGCTTATTGAAATTCCACCAGAATTAAAAGAACTTGAAGGTAAAGTTGAGATAGGTGGTATAGGCGAAGGAGTTTTAGAGATTATATATGAACCAGGTGGCGGCGGTGGTTACGGTTTTCTGAGAGACGACTCATTTATGCCAGGACCAAATGATATCTATGTCTCACCATCTCAAATCAGAAAATTCAATCTCAAAACAGGTGACAAGATAAGAGGTCCAATTAGACTACCCAAAGAAAATGAAAAATTTGCAGGGCTTTTGTACGTCCAAAGCGTCAATGACATGAAACCTGAAGAGGTTGCAAAACGTACACCTTTTGAGGACTTGACTCCAATTTTTCCCAATAGAAGAATTGTTTTGGAAAACAAAAAAGAACCGAACGATTTGGCAGTAAGACTAATTGACTTGATTGCTCCAATTGGAAGAGGCCAGAGAGGTCTTATCGTAGCGCCACCAAAAGCTGGTAAAACAACGCTTTTAAAGAAAATAGCAAATAGTATTTTGACAAACTATGATGATTTGCACTTGATTGTTCTTTTGATTGACGAAAGGCCTGAAGAGGTCACAGACATGCAAGATTCCATAAAAGCAGAAATCCATTATTCTACATTTGATGAGACGCCTGAACACCATATCAAGGTTGCTGAGATGGTACTGGAGAGGGCTATGCGACTTGTTGAATGCAAGAGGGACGTTGTTATTCTTCTTGATAGCCTCACAAGGCTTGCACGCGCATATAACTTAGTTGAGCCACCTTCTGGAAGAACACTCTCTGGTGGTCTTGACCCTAACGCTCTTCACAAACCAAAGAAGTTCTTTGGTGCTGCACGAAACCTCAAAGAAGGTGGGAGCCTTACAATTCTTGCAACAGCCCTAATTGAGACAGGCTCAAGAATGGACGATGTAATTTATGAAGAGTTCAAAGGGACAGGCAATATGGAGCTTCACCTTGATAGAAAACTTTCTGAGAAGAGAATATTCCCAGCAATTGATATTAACAAGTCTGGAACACGAAGGGAAGAGCTTTTACTGTCTGAAGAAGAAAAGGCTGCAGTTGATGCTATTCGAAGAGCACTTTCTAACCTTGGTACTACTGAGACAACAGAGAGGATTATCAATAGTTTAGCAAGAACGAAGTCAAATGAGGAGTTTATAAAGACAATATTAAAAAATTTACCATAAAATTTGAGTTAACAAGTAATGAATAATAGAAAATTTTAAAAATTTTTGAGATTTGAAACAAACTAATTGAGATTTGAAGCAAAGAGGCTGTCTAAAAAGATGAGGTGACAGCCTCTTTATTTTTACTGTATTTACATTGTGAGATATTTATGATATAATATCTCAGAAATGATTACATAAGGAGGATTAATATGCCACGCAAACATGATAAAATAGTCTTCAAAGAATATAACCCCAACCAATTAATAATGCCAATCGACCCTGAAGCCTTTATCCCTCAAACTCATCTAGTAAGAGCAATCGATAAAGTCATTGATAAAATAGATATCTCAACCATAGTAGAGAAATACAAAGGTGGTGGGACTTCCAGCTACCATCCTTTGATGCTTTTGAAAGTACTTATCTATGCTTACATACAGGGGATATACTCTTCAAGAAAGATAGCAAAAGCACTTCAAGAGAATATAACCTTTATGTGGCTTTCAAAACTTCAAACCCCTGATTTCAGAACTATCAATAGATTCAGAAAAGAGATAATAGGTGATTGCATTGAAGAGATTTTCGCACAAGTTATTGAACTTCTTGTAAAACTGGGGTATGTAAACTTTGAGTATTACTACCTTGACGGGACAAAGATTGAAGCAAATGCGAACAAGTATACATTTGTATGGGCAAGAAGTACAAGAACATACAAAAAGAAATTAAGAGAAAAAGTAAGAGAAATTCTTAATGAAATAGAGAGGATAAATGAGGAAGAAGACAGAATTCTTGGCGAGTTGGATGTCAATTTAGAAGCTGATTATGATAGCCAAGAGCTTGAACAAAAAGTTGAAGAACTCTCCCAAAAGATAGCAGAAGCTAACTTTGGGAGCAAAAGGAAAGAAAGGAGAGTGAAAAAGCTTGTAAAAACTCTCCAAAACAACTGCGTATTAAGACTCAAGAAATATGAGTCTTATGAGCAGATCTTAAATGGCAGGAATAGTTTTTCAAAAACAGACAATGATGCCACATTTATGAGGATGAAGGATGACCATATGAAAAATGGGATGCTAAAACCCGGGTATAATGTACAAATCGGCACACAGAACCGATTTGTCATAGGTTTTAGCATCCACCAAAGTCCCACAGACACTGTCTGTCTAAAGGAACACCTTGAGCTTGTGACGAAGATAACAGGCCACAAGCCAAAGAACATTGTAGCAGACAGTGGCTATGGGTCTGAAGAAAACTACCTTCATCTGAAAGAATGTGGCATAAATAGCTACATTAAGTATAACACATTTGACTTGGAACAGACAAGAAGATTTAAGAAGGATATTTTCAATGTAAGGAACTGGGAGTACATAGCTGAAGAAGATGCATATATTTGTCCTGCTGGTAAGAAGGTGAAATACTTATATCCGAAGATAAGTGCAAATGAGAGAGGATTTGTAAGTTATGAGAAGGTATATCAATGTGAAGATATTTGTAATGGTTGTGAACACAGAGAAAAATGTTATAAAGGTAAGAGATGGAAGAAGAGATTTAGTATAAGACCGAGGTTAGAGAAATTGAAGGAAGAGGTGAGGCAAAGGCTGTTAAGTAGAGAAGGCGAAGAGATTTACGAAAAAAGGAAGATAGAAGTTGAGACAGTATTTGGGATAATAAAGAACAATAAAGGGTTTAGGAGATTCCTGCTCAGGGGTATGAAGGGTGTGAAGCTTGAGTGGGGTTTGGTTTGTATTGCCTATAACATAGAAAGATTGGCGAAGATAATAATAGGGGGTTGGAGCAAAATTGCCAGCCAACCCTCTTGCTTTTTACTGCATAGTTCAATATTAACATTAAATACCATCAAATGCTTGATTTTGGTTATTAAAAATTATTGTTTTTGGACAGCCTCTTTTTTTATTCTGATAGTTTTTCTGAATTTAACAAAAAAAGACCTTTTGAAATAAACTGATTTTTAGGAGGTGAAAAAAATGAAAGTATGCATTGACCCTGGCCATGGTGGTAGAGACCCTGGTGCAATCGGGAAAAATGGAACAAAGGAAAAGGATGTTACTCTTGCTATTGCAAAGAAGCTAAAATACATCTTGGAGGATGGTGTAAAAGCACAAGTTATACTCACAAGAGACTCTGATAAACTTCCATGGGGGCAAAGAAGTGTTCAAGAAGACCTCAGAGCACGATGCAAGATTGCAAACGAAAACATGGTAGATATCTTCATCAGTATTCATTGTAACAGCAGTACGAAAGATACTGCAGAAGGAGCTGAAACATATTATTACAAATATAGCAAAAAAGGATTTTTGTTGGCTTTTGAGGTACAAAAAAGCATTACTCAAATGTTAAAACTTGTAAATCGAGGGATAAAATTTGCAAACTTTTATGTGCTAAGAGAAACAAAAATGCCTGCAATTTTAGTTGAATGTGGTTTTCTCAGCAATCCGAAAGAAGAAGCAATGCTAAGACATGATAACTTTCAGATCAAGATGGCAATGGCAATTGCAAATGGAGTAGCAAGCTATCAAAAAAATATTGATAAACCTTAAAAAATACTGTATTCTAATAATTAAAAAATAGAGCCAAAAAGCGTACTTGGCTCTTTTTGTTTTTAAATTTTATTGCTGAAAGGGATGAAGCTGTTGAACATAAAATGGTACACTGACTTTATTCGGATAAGCGGTGTGCATATTGATTTTGATGCAACATTCTTCAGTGGTCAGTGTTTTAGATGGAAGAAAATGGATGATTTTTACATAGGTGTTGTTAATGAGAAAATTATATTCATAAAGCCTCAAGATTTGTATACATTTGATATTTACAATTGTTCACCTGATGAATTTAAAAAATTTCTTTACTGGTATTTTGATTTAGACAAGGACTATGATGAGATTTTAGAAAAGTTATCTGGTCACGATAGCATTTTGAAAGAAGCAGTTGAAAAGTACAAGGGTATGAGGCTTTTGAACCAAGAACCATTTGAATGTATGATTTCATTCATTATTTCTCAGAATAACAACATAAAAAGAATTCAGCTTTTGATAGAAAGGCTTTGTCAAACATTTGGTAAAAAAATAGCATATAAAGGTTTCGTTTCTTGGTCATTTCCCACACTCGAGAGTCTCTGGAATAGTTCAATAGATGATTTAAAACTTCTTGGTCTTGGCTACAGAGCAGAGTATATAAAAGATGCTGTTGAAAAAGTAAAGAATGGACTTATTAATTTTGATGAGCTGACTGATTTGGAGGTGCAAAAAGCAAGGCAGGTTTTAAAGACTATAAAAGGAATTGGTGATAAAGTTGCCGACTGTATTTTGCTGTATTCTCTGCAAAAATACAACGTGTTTCCAATTGATGTATGGGTAAAAAGGGTACTCAAAGAGTATTATGGATTTGAAACAAAAGACCAAATAAGAAATTTTATAGACTCTTTTGGAGATTTAGCAGGCTATGCTCAGCTTTTTCTGTTTCACTATATAAGAAATAACCACAAAAAATAGAAGAAAAATACAAAATAGTGGAGGATGCTTAGTATGATTCCTTATAAGCTGATAATCCTCAGCATTGCACCATCTTTGTTTATTGCACTTTATATATATGTAAGAGACAAATTTGAAAAGGAGCCGCTGCACCTTCTTTTAAAGACTTTTGTATGGGGAGTGCTTATAAGCGCTGTTGTAGTTCCAGTTGAATACTTTTTGATGGCATATGGAAGTATTTCTGCTTCAAGCAGAATTTCTTTTATTGTATTTGAAGCCTTTATTGTAGCAGGTCTAACAGAAGAGTATTTTAAAAGACTGGTTGTTTTAAGAATTGCATACGACACACCATATTTTAATCAGCCTTTTGATGGAATTGTTTATTGTGTTTTTTCTGCTGTGGGATTTGCAGCAATTGAAAATGTAGGCTATGTTCTTCAGGCATTTCAAGTATCACCTCAAGAGACTATCAATGTAATTGTACTAAGAGGTATTATGGCAGTGCCTGCTCATGCAATGTTCGGGGTTGTAATGGGGTATTATTTGGGTTTTGCAAAGTTTGCGCCGCCTGATAGAAGTTATTGGTATTTCAAAGTATCGTTAATCTTACCAATGCTTCTGCATGGTTTTTATGATTTTGTACTTATGCTGAATATCTATGGTGCTTTGGCAATTGTTGGAATATATGAGGTTTTGTTGTTTACTTATTGTTTGAGGTTAATCAAAAGAAGTCACGAGATTTCGAGACTGTATTTTTAAGCTTTTTGTAAGGAGATGAACTTAAAGTGACAGCTGAGGATCAAGAACGCGAACTAAAAAAACTTGAAGTCTTTGCTTATAAGAATTTAAAGAAAAACTCAATTGTTTCAATCACAGATGGTGCAATTTTTGCGGTTGCTAGCGGGATGCTCCCTGTTTCAACTGTTATAGTTTATTTTATTTCGCATTACGTAAAGTCCAACACACTAATTGGGCTTTTGACAACACTGAATGTGTTTTTATCCAACTCACCCCAGATACTTGTTGCTAAAAAACTTGAGATGCTGGAAACTTACAAAGAGTATTTTATAAAAGTAGCTTTAATAATGAGACTTATGTGGCTTCTTTTGGCCATTGACGTGTTTTTATTTGCTGAAAGGAATGAAATTCTATTTATTATCCTATTCTATTTAATTTTCAGCCTACAAGGTTTTTTTACATCGTTTGCTAATATTACATGGTTTAATCTGATTTTAAAGCTAATACCTGAGAGACAGCGAAGTAAATTTTTTGGTATCAGGTCGTCAATTGGAGGACTTTGTGAAACCCTTGGTGCTTTTTTAATGGGGAAAATTTTGAGGCTTCTTTGGTATCCTTATAACTATGCACTTTTGTTTTTGATAGCCTTCTTAATAATGATGCTTTCGCTTTATGTCTTTTCACTTATGAAAGAAATTCCTATGAAAAAACCAAAAAAAGAGATTGACAACAAACACTATTTTAAAAACATGTTTTTAATCTTAAGAGAAGATAAGAACTTTACATATTATCTATTTTCAGTTTTATTTATTGGTGCGCTTGGCAAAATGCCCTTTGGCTTTCAAACTATATTTGCTAAAAATACCCTTAGTATCACTACTGAGCATGTAGCAGTGGCAACCACGATTTTGCTTTTTTCTCAAACAGTAGGGTATATGATATGGGGGATTATAGGCTCTAAATATGGGTTTAAAGCTACTTTAGCTATCTCTGCAGTTATATTTTTGCCTGCAATCTATTTAACATATCTTATGAACAGTATTTATGTTTACTATCTATCTGTAGGACTTTTTGGCCTTGCACAGAGTGCAAGAAATGTAAATGAAAGTAATTTAGCAGCAAAACTTTGCAAAGACCCGTTAAAACAGCCTTCTTACATAGGGCTTAGAAACTTTTTGATGGGACCCTTTTTTGCATTCAACTCTATTATAGCCGGTGGAATAATTGATACGCTTGGCAAGAATGTTCTCTTTTTGATATCTTTTTGCTGCATGGTATTAGGATTTTTTATACTGTGCTTTAAGGTTAGAGAGGAATAGGTAGGGATTTAATTGAATTGGCAAAAGAATTAATGTGTATTAGAATACACATTAGGAGGTGTATAAAGGTGAGGACAAATATAATTTTGAATGATGAACTTTTAAAAAAAGCGATGAAGAATAGCAGGTGTTAAAACAAAGAAGGAAGCCGTTGAGATGGCTTTAAAAGAATTTGTTGAGAATCACAGTCGAAAGAAATTGTCAGATCTAAGAGGCAAAATTTCATTTGCCGAAGATTACAATTAAATAATATACCATTTGGTATTTGCAATGTAGTGTATCAGGAAGTTTTGCAAGTTGGGAAGGATGAGAGAGAATTCAAACTGCTCAAGGAGTATTTAAGTACCCAGAGATTCTATGATTTAAAGAACGGTAAAGAATCATATGAAAAAGCTGCAGAGTTATATTTTAAATGCAAGAAAAAAGGAATCAATATAAGAAGTACAATTGATGTTATAATTGCACAAATAGCGATTGAAAACAATTTATTCCTTCTTCACAATGATAAAGACTTTTCTCAGATAGCTTTGGTTGAGCCAAAATGAAAGAGTTTTAAAGAAGTTGTTGAAAGTTGTTTTTTATTCTTTTAAAAAGCTCTTGTAAAAGATACATAACTGTTGTAAAATATTTTTGCGTCTTTATGGATATTGAAAAAGCCAAGAGCTTTAAAAATAACATAATTTAACATAAATTTTAGCAGGAGGTGAAAAGAATGAAGGAAGGAATCCATCCACCATATTATCATGACGCAGTCGTAAGATGTGCATGTGGTGAGACATTTATTACTGGTTCAACAAAGAAAGAAATCCATGTAGAAATTTGTTCTAAATGCCATCCATACTTCACAGGTAAGCAAAAATTTGTTGATACAACAGGAAGAGTTGAGAGATTTATGAAGAAGTATGGTATTGAACAGAAATAAAACATCAGGTGTACACACAGAAAGGGGATTAGCCTGTGCTAATCCTTTTTATTTTATAAATTTTTGTGGAATAGGAAGATGAGGATGAAAAAAACTACAATTGGTGGTATGGCCCTGATTGAAGGTATCATGATGAAAGGGCCAAAAAAGGTTTCAATTGTGATAAGAAAACCAAACGGAGAAATTTACAAAGAAGTAAAGGATTTGCATATAGATGATACAAATAGACTTAAGAAAATTCCCTTTATAAGAGGGATTTTTATTCTATTTGAGCAAATGGTGTTAGGAACGAAGGCTTTAATTAAATCGGCTGACATTGCTATGGAAGATTTGCCACAAGAAGAGAAGAAAAAGCAAAAGGACTTCTTTGACAGACTTTTTGAGAAGAGATTTTTTCAGAAAATTGGTATTAGTGACATCGCAATTTACTTTTCAGTTGCGCTGTCACTTATATTGGGAATACTTTTGTTTTTTTATATACCAACATGGTCTGTTGAAATTTTTGAAAAATTTGATATAAACAACTTTGGTAAAAATATGATAGAGGGAATAGTGAGAGTAATAGTTTTTATTTTGTATCTGGTTTTTGCATCACAGATGAAAGAGATAAAAAGGGTATTTGAATACCATGGTGCAGAGCACAAGACAATATTTGCATATGAAAATGGTTATGAACTAAATGTTGAAAATATAAAAAAGTTTTCTACCCGCCATCCTCGCTGTGGCACAAGTTTTCTGTTTATTGTAATAATCATAAGCATCATTATATTTACATTGTCAGGTTGGCAATCAATTTGGCTAAGAACGGTCTTGAGGCTTTTACTTTTGCCTGTAATTGTTGGTATTTCATATGAGGTAATAAGATGGGTGGGAAAGAGCGAAAGCCTCCTTGCCAAGATAGTCTCATACCCTGGACTTTGGCTTCAGAACATAACAACAAGAGAGCCTGATGAAAAGCAGATAGAGGTTGCAATTGAAGCATTAAAAGAGGTCATTCCGGAGGATAAAAGTTTAGATGAATGGTAGTACAGGGAAAAAGCTTGGTGATGTTTTAGAACAAGTAAGAGAGATTTTGAAACCCTACTGTGTGGAAAATGGCGAAGATTATAAAAAGGTTGCCATTTTGCTTGTTTCTCAGATACTCAATATCGATAAAACAAAGGTTGTATTAGAAAAGGAGTTGACTGTTGAAGAAGAGGATTATCAAAGAATAATTTCTGCGGCAAAAAAATACACAATGGACTATCCTCTGCAGTACTGTACAAACAAAGCCTATTTTATGGGTCTTGAATTTTATGTAGATGAGAATGTTCTAATTCCACGTTTTGACACAGAAACTTTGATAGAGATTGCAATCGAGCTTTTTGAGGGGAAAGAAAATCTTCGGTTTCTTGATATAGGGACAGGTAGCGGCTGTATTGCAATTGCACTTTGTAAATTTTTACCTTGCAAGGTTGTAGCAGTTGATATCTCAGAGAACGTTCTAAAAATTGCTAAGAAAAATGCGGAGTTAAATGAGGTAAAAGATAGGATTGAATTTGTTAAAAGTAATTTGTTCAAAAACATACCATCTTTGCATAAGTTTGATGCAATTTTTAGCAATCCACCTTATATTTCTGAGGAAGAGTTTTCAAGGCTTGATAAAAGGGTTTTAAAAGAACCTAAGCAAGCTCTATTTGCAAAAGAAAATGGATTGTATTATTTTTGTGAGATAGCTAAAAATGCCAAGCAGTATTTGAAAAAAGGTGGGTATCTTATTTTTGAAGTAGGATACAGTCAAGCACATCAGGTAAAAAGGATTTTACAGGATTTTGGCTATGTTGATATAAAGTCAAAGAAAGACTTAAACAATATAGAAAGATGCGTATATGCAACTTTGGGGTAAAAATATAACAGTAGGGGTGATTAGATGATAGAAAAACTTCAGGTGATTGAGGAAAAATATTTAGAACTTGAAAAGAAAATAGCAGATCCTGAGATAATAAGCAACAATCAAGAGTGGCAAAGACTTATGAAGGAACACAGCAGTTTGCAACCAATTGTTGAAAAGTTCAGAGAGTACAAAAGGATAATAAAAACAATTGAAGAAGCTGAGGAACTTTTAGATACAAACCTTGACGAAGATTTTGAAGAGCTTGTAAAAGAGGAGCTAAATCAAGCGAAAGAACAAAAAGAAATTGTTGAAAGAGAACTAAAAATTTTGCTTTTGCCCAAGGACCCAAACGACGAAAAAAATGTTATAATGGAGATAAGAGCAGGTGCGGGTGGTGAAGAAGCAGCACTTTTTGCTGCAGAGCTTTTTAGAATGTATTCAAGGTACGCTGAGAGAAAGAATTGGAAGGTTGAAGTGATGTCAACAAGTGAAAGTGACCTTGATGGTTTTAAAGAGGTCATATTTATGATAAGCGGCAAAGGAGCATATAGCAGATTAAAATACGAAAGTGGCGTTCACAGAGTCCAAAGAGTGCCAGTTACAGAATCAGGTGGCAGAATCCATACCTCCACAGCAACTGTGGCAGTGCTTCCTGAGGTTGAGGAAGTGGAGGTTGAGATAAGAGAAGAGGACCTTGAGATTGAGACATTCAGAGCAAGTGGTGCAGGAGGCCAGCATGTAAACAAAACAGAATCTGCTGTAAGAATTACTCACAAACCTACAGGAATTGTGGTATCCTGCCAAGATGAGAGGTCACAGCATGCAAACAAAGACAGAGCAATGAAAATACTCAGAGCAAGACTATACGATTATTACCAGTCTTTACAACAAAAAGAGATAGAGTCACAAAGGCGAAGCCAGGTTGGAACAGGTGACAGAAGTGAAAGAATCCGAACTTATAACTTTCCTCAAGGAAGAGTTACAGACCACAGAATTGGTTTGACACTTTACAAGCTTGAACAGATTTTGGACGGAGACCTTGACGAGATAATTGATGCGCTCATTACTCACTTTCAAACAGAAAAATTAAAAGAAGTTAGCTAATTTGCCGATAATCGATTAGACAGAGTGTGCAAAATTTCAAAAGAGGGATGATGAAGGAAGATGGATATACTGTCAATTGGTGGGCTAATTTTGGGGTTTTGTTCACTTTTGACTGCATTTATAATTGAGAAGGGTAATCCGGCAAAGCTTTTACAGATTTCTGCTGCACTGATTGTGTTTGGAGGAACAACTGCAGCTGTGTTGGTTTCGTTTCCAATGTCTGAGATAAAGCTTGCAATAAAGCATCTGAAAATGGTGTTCATGGACAAAAAGATTGACTTTGCGGGGATTGTTGAACAGCTTGTGCAGCTTTCTGATAGAGCACGAAAAGAAGGACTTTTGGCTTTAGAGCAGGAGATTCCCAATATTCAAAATCCGCTTTTGAAAAAGGGTTTAGGTCTGGTTGTTGATGGAATTGAAGGTGAGGTCATAAGGGACATTTTAGACAGAGAGGTATATCTTGCAGAAAATGAATTAAAAAGTGCAGCAGAGGTTTTTGAAGCAGCAGGTGGTTATGCACCTACAATGGGTATTATTGGTACTGTTATGGGGTTAATTTCGGTTTTGGGTAACATATCAAATCCTGATGAATTGGGTCCTGCTATTGCAGTTGCGTTTGTTGCAACTCTTTATGGTGTGTCTTCTGCAAACCTTATTTGGCTTAACTTTGGTAAAAAAATTAAGACAAAGGCAAAACAAGAACGAATGTTAAATGAAATTATTGTTGAAGGACTTTTATCAATTCAAGCTGGTGAAAACCCAAGAATACTCAGAGAGAAAATTGGAGGAATGATCCACGAAGGTGGTCAAAAAGAAAAGCAGGCAACAGAGGCTGCGAGCGCTACTGTTGGGGGTTGATATAGATGGCGGTTAAAAGAGTTGAGGAGCCGGAAAAGGAAAACCATGAGAGATGGCTTATTACTTATGCTGACTTAATAACTCTTTTACTTATCTATTTTATTGTTATGTATTCGATGAGCAAACTTGATATTGACAAGTTTAAAAATTTCACTGAATCACTAACCTCTGTTTTAAAAGGTACTGCATATATCTTCGAAAATTCTGGTCCGTCTATTTTAGAAGGACTTTCAGGTAAAAATGTAAAAGGAACAAATACTGATATTGGTGGAACAACCAAAAACAAACAGATGACTGAGGAAGAGATGATAAATGATATCCAGAAGCAAGTTTTAAGTCTTATTAAAGAACACGGCATCGAGGGCAAAGTGCTTGTGATACAGGAAGAAAGAGGACTATCAATCTTACTTAAAGATGTTCTCTTTAACAGTGGCTCTGCGCAGCTGACGCGTCAGGCAAAAGAAGTTGTGCATGAAATTGCAAAGATTTTGGAAAAAGTTCCGAATAATAATATCAGGATTGAAGGCCACACAGACAATGTCCCAATCCATAACAAGTACTTTTATTCAAACTGGGAGCTTTCAACTGCAAGAGCGACTACTGTTTTACAAGAAATTTTAAGAGTTTCAAAAGTAAAACCAGAAAGATTTTCTGTTGTGGGATATGGGGAATATAGGCCAATTGCATCAAATAAAACACCTGAAGGAAGGGCTCTTAACAGAAGAGTTACTATTGTTATTTTGAGAACAGTTTACAGCAAGGCAGAGCCAGCAAGATAAATATTTGTATTTTTGTTTATAAAGATTTGCACTTTGTCATAATATTTAAATGAACATTCATCCCTCTAAAAGATGTAATGGATTTTGTAACTTTCAACCTGTTTGCATTTTTTTGTGGAATAGTAGGTGCATGTATTGGTGCAGCTTTTACTTTATTTTTCTCCTTTAAAAATGAAAAGGCAATTGACACTTTGATAGGTTTTACATCAGGGCTAATGTTGGGTATTATTAGTTTTGGACTTATTCCTGAGGCGTTAAGTCTTTCAATTTTGCTGGCTTGTATAGCAATTTTAATTACTTCGTATATAACAATTGGAATAATTGAAAGATATTTGAACACAAATTCAATCCTTGCAAAAAATAAATATGTAAAAAGCGGAGTTTTAATTTCGATTGAAATTGCTTTTCATAACTTTCCAGAAGGTTTAGCAATTGGCAGCAGTTTTATCTACAATCATAGATTTGGAATTTTGGTTGGAATTATGATAATTATTCATGATATACCTGAGGGTTTTGCACTTGCCATTCCATTTAAGATTGCAAAAAGAAGGAATATTGACATACTTAAAATTGCCTTTTTGTCTGGAATTCCTACGGGGATTGGTTGTCTGATAGGAAGCTTATTAAGCTCTATTACTAAGCTTTTGATGGCGGGCTGTCTCATGGCAGCTGCAGGGGCAATGCTTTATTTTGTTATGAGCGAGATGATCCCTGAGTATAGCCGAAAAGAAAATTTTAAACTTTCTGCGATCTCAAACATGATTGGGATAGTTTTTTCACTAATATTATTGGAGTGGTTGGAGCTGTGACTATGATAATTGATGCTAAAGAGAAAATAGATTACAATGAGCTTTCAAAAGCGGCGCAAATTTTAAGAGATGGAGGTTTAGTGGCATTCCCAACAGAGACTGTCTATGGACTTGGTGCAAATGCGCTTTTAAGAGAGGCAGTTGATAAGATTTTTGTTGCAAAAGGAAGACCTCAAGACAATCCCTTGATCGTGCATATATCTTCGATAGAAATGCTTGAGATGTGTGCTGAAATTCCTGATAAGAGAGTATATAAACTCATAGAAAGACTGTGGCCAGGACCTCTTACTATTGTCTTACCCAAAAAAGAGTGTATTCCTGACAATGTTACAGCAGGACTTGACACAGTTGGCATTAGAATGCCGAGTAATAAAATTGCACTTGAGTTAATTAAGTTAGCAGGTGTACCTGTTGCAGCACCGTCTGCAAATGTATCAGGAAAGCCAAGTCCAACAGAAGCTCAGCATGTGATAGAAGATCTTTTTGGCAAGGTTGATGTGATTATTGACGGTGGCAAGTGCTCTTTTGGGCTTGAGTCAACTGTGATTGATTTGAGCACATCAAAGCCATATATATTGCGTCTAGGTGCAGTTCCTTTTTCGATTTTGAAAGAAATTTTGGAGGATATTGAATATGACCCTTCAATTTTAGCGGGTAATATTCTATCTGTGCCTAAGGCACCAGGTATGAAGTACAAGCACTATGCACCAGACGCAAAGATGATAGTTGTCAAAGGGAAAATTCACAAGAGAATAGAGAAGATGAAAGAGATAAAGAAGGATTTAGAAACAAATGGACACAAAGTTGGTATACTTTGCTTTTATGAGACGGCTCAAAATTTTGAGTCTCAATACAAAATCATATTAGGTAGTATGTTTGACTATAAAGAATGTGGAAAAAACTTATTTTCTGCCTTAAGAAGGTTTAACCACCTTGGTGTTGATTATATCATCTGTGAATGGGGAGAGTTTGGAATAGAATATCTTGCGCTTGAAAACAGGCTTTTAAAAGCATCAGCATACAATGTGATTGAGGTGTTGTGATGAGCAAGAAAAAGATACTTTTTGTGTGCACAGGCAATACGTGTAGGAGTCCCATGGCTGAATATCTTTTGAAAGATAAACTGAAAAAAATGAACATAGATAATATTGAGGTTGAATCGGCGGGCTTGTCTGCTTTTTTCCCACAAAAAGCATCAAAAAACGCTGTATTGGTAATGAATGAGCTGGGGATTGACATTTCTTCTCATGTATCAAGGCTGATTAATGAAGATATGATAAAGGAAAGCAGTTTAATTTTGACAATGGAAAAATATCATAAAGAAGCAATAATCAATATGTATCCTGGTGTAATGGACAAAGTTTTTACTCTAAAGGAGTATGTATTAGATAGCAAAGAAAATCTTGATGTAATTGACCCTTACGGTGGAGACGTTGATAAGTACAGAAAGTGCAGAGATGAGCTAAATGACCTGATTGACAAACTCTTGTCGAAAGTGGATGACATATGATAAGGGTAATCTGCGTTGGGACAATAAAAGAAAGGTATTTTAAAGAGGCTGCAGAGGAGTATAAAAAACGACTTTTAAGATGGACAAAAATTGAGGAGATTGAAATAAAAGAAGAAGATGAGAACAGATACCGAAACGTTGAGATGCTTTTAGAAAGAGAGGCTGAAAAGATACTAAAACTTGACTTTGTCAGTTAAGAGGTGTTTTTGAGCTAACAAAAAATAACAAAGTCTTAATTTATGCGGGTTTCAAGAAGAGAAAAATAAAAAATTTTAAAAAATGTAGGGACAAATTTTAGCTTAATATATACTGAATTTGCTTGACTTTTTAAATATTTTGTGGTACAATATAACAAACTATCTTCAAGGAGTTGCCATATGTTTGTCAAAATTACTAATGCTGGCGGTTATCAGTATGTTAGGTTAGTCGAAAATTACCGTGAAAATGGTAAAGTAAAGCAAAGAGTACTATTTAACTTTGGTAGACTTGATATTCTCAAAGATGACCCCGCTTTTAAAAACATTGTAAAAAAACTATCTGATATTGTCGCTGAAACAACTACTGAGAATGCAAAAGCTGTTACTATTGAATCTGAAGAAGATATTTCGGATGCAGTTGTAAAAAACTGGGGATACATTGTATACAGAAAGTTATGGCAGGAGCTTGAAATTGATAAGTTTTTAAAAGGGAAAGCAGCAAAAGAGAGAAAGATAAAATTTGATGTAGACAAAGTAAGTTTTTTAATGACCATACAGAGATTGATAGAGCCAATGAGCAAACTAAGAACTTATCATCAGAGAAGCAAATATTTTGGATTTGAAGAGGATATAGATTTGAATCAATTGTACAGGTGTTTAGATTTTCTTGACAGTGTAAAAGAAGATTTAGAGACATACCTGTATCAGAGAAATAAAGACTTATTTAAGATGGTAGTTGATGTAGTGTTTTATGATGTGACGACAATATACTTTGAGAGTTGTAGAGCGGATGAACTTAAAAATTTTGGGTTTAGCAAAGACAACAAGGTAAATGAAGTGCAAGTTGTATTAGGGCTTTTGGTGGACAAAGAAGGCAGACCGATAGGGTATGAACTTTTTCCTGGTAATACGATAGATAGCAAGACGATGGTAAAGATACTGAGGAAGCTGAAGGAAAAATTTAGTATAGATAAGATAATAATAGTAGCAGACAAAGGGCTTAACAGCAGAATAAATTTAAAGATGATAAAAGAAGCTGGGTACGACTATATAGTAGCAAGCAGATTAAAGAATGCAAGTAAAGAAATTTTAGATGAAGTTTTTAATGAAGAAGGATATAAAAGACTTGATGGCAAAAGATGTTTGAATGCTGAAGAAATTTATGGTGATGAATTCAAATATAAGGTATTGGAAAGAACAAATATTGTCAAGGATGAAGAGGGTAAAGAGTTCAAAATAGAAGAGAATTTGATAATAACGTATTCAAGCAAGAGAGCCAAGAAAGACAAAGAAGACAGAGAGAGATTGGTAAGAAAAGCCAAAGAGCTTTTAGAGAACAAAGGAAGCATAACAGCCTTAGAAAAGAAAGGTGCAAGGAAATATTTGAAGAAGAAATCAAAATCAGAAGAATATGTATTGGATGAGGAAGCGATAAAACGAGATGAGAAATTTGACGGTTATTATGCAATTCAAACGAGCAAAAAGGATATGGATGTAGAAGAGGTTTTAGGAGCATATCACGATTTATGGAAGATAGAACAGTCATTCAGAGTAATGAAAAGCTGTTTAGAAGTGCGACCGATATATCACTTTACAGAAAGCAGAATAAAAGGACATTTTGTGATATGTTTTTTGGCATTTTTACTGCAAAGGACATTGGAATATATTTTGAGGAGAAAAGGTAAAGGAATAAGTAGTGAAAGGATAATGGAAGCAATATATTCAATGAACTTTTTTGAAATAGAGATAAAAGGGAAGAAATATTTGATAAAGCAAAAAATTGAGGGAGAAGCTGGAGATATACTGAATGTAATGAAGATAAAGGGTCCAAAAAACTTCATGACATATGAGGAAGGCTTAGAATTTATTGGTATTAGCAAATGATGTAGTGACAAAATTGAGGTCCATATTTTGTCAATCCCAGTCCTCCCAAGCTTTTTGAGCTTCAAACTGACAAAGTCAAGAAATAAAAGAAGAAGATGAGAACAGATACCGAAACGTTGAGATGCTTTTAGAAAGAGAGGCTGAAAAGATACTAAAACACATAAAAGACGGCCAGTATGTAGTAGTATTTGATATAAAGGGGACTCAGCTGAGCTCTGAAGAATTTGCAGAATTGTTAAATAGAAAAGTCTCAAAAGGAGAGGAAATAGTATTTGTAATAGGAGGCTCAAATGGGATTTCAGATGCTATAAAAAAGAGAGCAAATTTACTAATTTCATTTTCCAAGCTTACTTTCCCTCATCAGCTTTTTAGGGTTCTTGTGTATGAACAGATTTATAGAGGATTTACAATTATTAAAGGAATAAAATACCATAAGTAAAGTAGGCTGCTCATTTTAGAGCAGCCTAAACTATTTTGTCAGCAAGTTAAAGTAGTTTATTATTACAAATGTATCATTGTTCCAATTCCCTTGTCGGTAAATATCTCAAGCAAGATGCAATGTGGAATTCTTCCATCTAAAATATGAGTGCGGTTAACTCCATGCTTTAGAGCATCAATACAGCCCAAAACCTTTGGAATCATTCCACCGTCAATCTTTCCCTCATCAATCATTTTTAAAACCTCATCAGCACTAATTGCTGAGATTATCTCTGAACTGTTTTTGTCATATTTTAGTCCTTCAACATCTGTCATGAACATGAGCTTTTCGGCCTTTATAGCCTTTGCAATCTCAGCAGCAACAGTATCTGCGTTTATATTATAACTTGTACCATCTTCACCAACGCCAATTGGCGCAACCACTGGTATGTACTCATCTTTTGCAAGCATTTCCAAAACCTTTGCATTGATTGACACAACCTCACCAACATACCCTAAGTCCACTTTCTCTCCGTTTACAATCTCATAGTGCTTTCTTGCCTGAATCAGATTTCCATCAATACCACAGATACCTATTGCTTTTCCGCCTTTTTGATTTAGCATTGAGACAAGCTCTTTGTTTGTCTTTCCAACCAAAACCATCTGAGCAACTTCCATTGTCTGCATATCTGTGACTCTAAGACCATTTACAAACTGGCTTTCAACATTTAGCTTTTTTAACACAGAGTTTATCTCAGGTCCGCCACCGTGGACAACAATTGGGTTAACACCGATGTATTTTAAAAGTGTGATATCTTCCATAACCCAGTTTTTGAGCTTATCATTTATCATTGCATTTCCGCCATACTTTATTACAACTGTCTTGCCATAGAGCTTTTGAATATATGGAAGAGCCTCTATCAAAATACTTGCCTTTTCAATTAATTTGTCCATCTCTTCATACATTGGCATTCCTCCACTAACACACTTTTATTAAAAATACTCTCCAACCATCACAAGACCTGTTTTTTCGCTCAAGGAAAACTTAATATTCATATTCTGTATTGCCTGCCCTGCAGCACCTTTAATTAAATTGTCAATACAAGAAATAACAATTACTCTGTTTGTCTTTTTATCAACCTCAAGACCGATGTCAACAAAATTTGTCCCTGTGACATACTTTAACTCTGGCAAGCTATCTTCATATATCCTTATGAAAAATTCATCCCTGTAAAACTCCTTGTAAATCTCAATCAGTTCATTTTTATTCAAACTCTTTGTGAGGATTGCATATATAGTTGACAAAATTCCTCTTTTTACAGGCAAAAGATGGGGAGTAAATGAAAGATTTAGTTCTTCACCAAAAAGAAAACTGCATTTTTCTTCTATCTCACTTGTATGTCTGTGTTTTGCAACCCCATATGCTTTAAAATTCTCATCAACTTCACAAAAGCTGTAAGAAAAATCAGACTTTTTCCCCGCTCCAGAAACACCTGATTTCGAGTCAATTATGATACTGTCTTTTTGGATAAGCTTATTTTTCAAAAGTGGCGCTAAGCCCAAAATAGCACTTGTTGGATAGCATCCAGGGTTTCCCACTATCTTTGAAGATTTAATCTCTTCTCTGTACAACTCACAAAGACCATAGCTACTTTCCCTTAAAAGCTCTGGGTACTTATGGTCGCCATAGTCTTTTGAGTATCGAGTAAGGTCTTTGTATCTAAAGTCGCTGCTCAGGTCAATTACAACCTTGCCAAGGTCATATGCCATCTTTACATAATCTTGAGACACACCATGTGGCAAGGCACAAAAAACAACATCTACTTCTTTAATCAAATCAATGTCAAACTCTTTAAATGTCAGATTTAAAATCTTTTTGAACTGCGGATTTGTGTTTTCGATAGGAATATCTTTATTACTTGACGAAATAATCGATGAAATTTTAACCTCTGGATGCTTTAGTAAAAGCCTTATCAGCTCAATTCCAACATACCCTGATGCTCCAATGATTGATGCCTTTATCAACTTTATTCATCTCCTCAAAATGTGACTTCAGCTATACAAATAATTATACATCAATGTGTATAAAAATACAATAGTATTCTACCAAATATTTAAATTGATTTATTCGACAAGGTAAGATATTATATAACTATAAATGACATTTTTTTGCGGGGTAGGTTGTAGTGAAAAAAATAAGAAAGGGAATAGTAGCCGTTTTAGTTTTCTCGTTGCTTCTTATCTCGGCTTTTGCATCCACATCTTATAAGCTCTTTGTAGATGGAAAGCAGGTAGGTTCTGTCAAGATTTTAGAATACAACAAAACTGTCTACCTTGCCTTGGCAGACTTTTTCAGGTATAAAGGTTTTGCTGTTTCTTATGATTCAAAAGCTAAAAAGGTTGTGGCTAAAAAATCTAAGGACATATACGAGTTTTACATTGGTAAGACATACTACTATTACAATAAAACAAAGAAGACTCTTTTAGGAAAGACTTTTATTGAAAGTGGAAAGTCATACATATTAGGAAAAGACATAGCTTCAATTTTTAAATATTCCTATCAGGAAGATAAAACAAAAAAAGTTGTTAAACTAACATCAAAGAAGACATTGACCAGTAATACCCAGAAAAACATTTCTTTGTCAAAAACTTTGGCTTCACGCGGGGACGTTCGAAAAACCGAAGTAAAAACTATTTATCTTTCTGATTTGAAGTATTTGATTGAGGGGAGCAAATTTATTTTATTAATAAGTACTTCAGAGCCTACTACTTACAAAGATTACAAACTATCAAATCCAGACAGAATAGTAATTGATATTTTAAATACAGTTGATAATTTGAAAAACAATGTAATTCAAGTTGGCAAAGGTGGAATTTTAAGAATAAGACACGCTCTTAACAAAACATCAACTGGTGAGCCATTTTCAAGGGTTGTGATTGACTATGATGCAGGTTTGATCAAGAGCTATAGGATTAATAAAGTTGATAGCCAAATAAAAGTTGAAGTTGATTTGCCCAAAATTGTCGAAAATAAGACGAATATAGACAGTAGTAGTATAAGTGGCCCATCTAACAATAGCCAAGAAATTAACACAGCTCCATTGCAAGAGTCTTACAGTCCATATAAAATTCAGAAGGTCAATATTACAAGCTCTGAGAAATTTACTGTGGCAGAGATGGATATCCTCCCAACAGTTGTGAGTGAGATTTACAGGGCAGATGAGTCTTTTGTAGTCCTTAGCCTAAAAGGTGCTCAGTTTAATCTTGACAATGGAAGCCTTTTTCAGGTAAATGATGGAATATTAGATTACTATGTTCTGACAAATGTTGACCAGAACAATGCACAAGTTATATTTTCTACAAAAGCAAAAATATTTATCCTAAATAAACTTGGTAACAAGTTGGAAGTGGTCTTTGCAAATCAATATGGTAATATGAAACTTTATCAGAGAAATGGACTTGTTATAAGCTCTCCTTTTGTATCTGATATAAACTATACATATGACAGTACCACCAATGTAATAAAGATAGTAAGCAAAAGTCCAATTACAATCTCAAATGATGTCTATAGCCTAAAAGGTACAATTGTAACAAGCGTATATTCGGTTTATCAAGATGATGGGTGTGTAATTACTATTGTAGTTGATCCTGACTACACAGCCTCAATTACCAAGGGCGATAGAAATATCATAGTTGGTTTTTCACAAAAACCAAAACCTAAGAGTAAACTTAAAATCTTTATCGACCCTGGGCATGGCGGGTTTGACCCAGGAGCTATTTATACAAAGATTGTAAATGGCAAAAAAGTAACATACAACGAAAAGGATTTTAATTTGGATATATCATTGAGACTCAAAAACAAACTTAAGAACCTTGGTTATGAGGTTTACATGTCGCGAGAGACAGACAAATTTGTTGACCTTTATGACAGAACAAGGATGGCAAACAACTTAAATGTTGACCTGTTTATATCTATTCACAACAACGCAATAGACAATCCTCAAATCCGTGGGACAATGGTGCTTTATAAAGAAAAGAATTTAAATAGCTTTATATCAGATAAGCAGCTTGCACAGATTGTGCTGGATTATATAATTAGAGAAGTAGGGACACAAAACAAAGGAATTATAGAGAGACCTAATTTGGTTGTTTTAAAAACCTCAAATATGCCGGCAATTTTGGTTGAGGTTGCGTTTGGTACAAATCAAGATGATTTAAATCTTCTTTTGAGTGATTCTTTCAAAGATGCAGTTGCAAAGGCTATTGCAGATGCTGTTGAGTTTATAAATACAACCTATAGAAAATAAAAGCAAAAGGCTGGCATTAAAAAAAAATGTATGCAAAAATGCCAGCCTTTTGTTTTAAGTCTATTTTTGGCCCAATATAAATCTTTCAAATGCTTCTGCGACTGCACCTTGATTGTTTGTAGCATGTGTTACAAATTTTGCAAATCTTTTTACCTCATCAGGTGCGTTTGCAACTGCAACGCTTATTTGTGCGAGCTTAAACATTCCAATGTCGTTAAAATTGTCGCCAATTGCAAGAAGATTTTCTGGGCTTATCATTTTTATTCTTAAAAGCTTTGAAAGTGCTTTTTCTTTAGAAGACTCAATATCAAGGATTTCCAAAAAACCGTAATCTTTGTTATCAGCTGCATAGTACAAAATCACGTTTACATTATGTTTTAGATTTTTAAAAATATCTGCCAAGTATTTTAGCTTATCATACCTTCCAACAATTCCAATATGACTAATTGGAGATTTTACAAAATCAAGAAGGTTCTTCTGTGGGTATGTTGGTTTGAAAAGCTCTCTTCCTTTTACGAAGTTTAAAAAGTATGTATCATAAGACTCTCTCAGTTTGTATATCATATGGAAATCCTCTTCAAAACCTAAAACAATATAGTAATCAACATCAAGATGATTTTGCTCTAAAAAGCTCAAAATCTCTATTTTTGTATTTTCTTTTAGATAGTTTTTTACAATAGGCTCAGAAAAAATATCATCAAAGACATACACTCCATTTGCTGATATCAAATGACAAGGAATTTCTTGACTTTGTCAGTTAAGAGGTGTTTTTGAGCTAACAAAAAATAACAAAGTCTTAATTTATGCGGGTTTCAAGAAGAGAAAAATAAAAAATTTTAAAAAATGTAGGGACAAATTTTAGCTTAATATATACTGAATTTGCTTGACTTTTTAAATATTTTGTGGTACAATATAACAAACTATCTTCAAGGAGTTGCCATATGTTTGTCAAAATTACTAATGCTGGCGGTTATCAGTATGTTAGGTTAGTCGAAAATTACCGTGAAAATGGTAAAGTAAAGCAAAGAGTACTATTTAACTTTGGTAGACTTGATATTCTCAAAGATGACCCCGCTTTTAAAAACATTGTAAAAAAACTATCTGATATTGTCGCTGAAACAACTACTGAGAATGCAAAAGCTGTTACTATTGAATCTGAAGAAGATATTTCGGATGCAGTTGTAAAAAACTGGGGATACATTGTATACAGAAAGTTATGGCAGGAGCTTGAAATTGATAAGTTTTTAAAAGGGAAAGCAGCAAAAGAGAGAAAGATAAAATTTGATGTAGACAAAGTAAGTTTTTTAATGACCATACAGAGATTGATAGAGCCAATGAGCAAACTAAGAACTTATCATCAGAGAAGCAAATATTTTGGATTTGAAGAGGATATAGATTTGAATCAATTGTACAGGTGTTTAGATTTTCTTGACAGTGTAAAAGAAGATTTAGAGACATACCTGTATCAGAGAAATAAAGACTTATTTAAGATGGTAGTTGATGTAGTGTTTTATGATGTGACGACAATATACTTTGAGAG
This sequence comes from Caldicellulosiruptor naganoensis, assembly GCF_026914285.1. Lineage (NCBI taxonomy): Bacteria > Bacillati > Bacillota > Caldicellulosiruptorales > Caldicellulosiruptoraceae > Caldicellulosiruptor > Caldicellulosiruptor naganoensis. Next base: position 1,742,856 of record NZ_CP113864.1, on the reverse strand, counting down.
TTGTAGAGCGGATGAACTTAAAAATTTTGGGTTTAGCAAAGACAACAAGGTAAATGAAGTGCAAGTTGTATTAGGGCTTTTGGTGGACAAAGAAGGCAGACCGATAGGGTATGAACTTTTTCCTGGTAATACGATAGATAGCAAGACGATGGTAAAGATACTGAGGAAGCTGAAGGAAAAATTTAGTATAGATAAGATAATAATAGTAGCAGACAAAGGGCTTAACAGCAGAATAAATTTAAAGATGATAAAAGAAGCTGGGTACGACTATATAGTAGCAAGCAGATTAAAGAATGCAAGTAAAGAAATTTTAGATGAAGTTTTTAATGAAGAAGGATATAAAAGACTTGATGGCAAAAGATGTTTGAATGCTGAAGAAATTTATGGTGATGAATTCAAATATAAGGTATTGGAAAGAACAAATATTGTCAAGGATGAAGAGGGTAAAGAGTTCAAAATAGAAGAGAATTTGATAATAACGTATTCAAGCAAGAGAGCCAAGAAAGACAAAGAAGACAGAGAGAGATTGGTAAGAAAAGCCAAAGAGCTTTTAGAGAACAAAGGAAGCATAACAGCCTTAGAAAAGAAAGGTGCAAGGAAATATTTGAAGAAGAAATCAAAATCAGAAGAATATGTATTGGATGAGGAAACGATAAAACGAGATGAGAAATTTGACGGTTATTATGCAATTCAAACGAGCAAAAAGGATATGGATGTAGAAGAGGTTTTAGGAGCATATCACGATTTATGGAAGATAGAACAGTCATTCAGAGTAATGAAAAGCTGTTTAGAAGTGCGACCGATATATCACTTTACAGAAAGCAGAATAAAAGGACATTTTGTGATATGTTTTTTGGCATTTTTACTGCAAAGGACATTGGAATATATTTTGAGGAGAAAAGGTAAAGGAATAAGTAGTGAAAGGATAATGGAAGCAATATATTCAATGAACTTTTTTGAAATAGAGATAAAAGGGAAGAAATATTTGATAAAGCAAAAAATTGAGGGAGGAGCTGGAGATATACTGAATGTAATGAAGATAAAGGGTCCAAAAAACTTCATGACATATGAGGAAGGCTTAGAATTTATTGGTATTAGCAAATGATGTAGTGACAAAATTGAGGTCCATATTTTGTCAATCCCAGTCCTCCCAAGCTTTTTGAGCTTCAAACTGACAAAGTCAAGAAAAGTATGTATCATAAGACTCTCTCAGTTTGTATATCATATGGAAATCCTCTTCAAAACCTAAAACAATATAGTAATCAACATCAAGATGATTTTGCTCTAAAAAGCTCAAAATCTCTATTTTTGTATTTTCTTTTAGATAGTTTTTTACAATAGGCTCAGAAAAAATATCATCAAAGACATACACTCCATTTGCTGATATCAAATGACAAGGAATTTGAAGTTTTTTAGCAATATCAAAGGCAGAGGCACCTCTTCCTGTACACAAAACTATCTGAACATTGTATTCCATTGAGGCTTTTTTCAAGGCTTTGATATTATTTTCAGGGATATTGCCACTATCGTCCAAAAGAGTTCCGTCTATGTCGATTGCAGCCAATTTTATCAAGCTTATCACCTTCTTATCAGAAATATTGAACAAAAAAGAGATAGAAGCTTTCTTCTATTCTGAACTTTGTTAACAAATTAACTTTTGCATACTGTATACAAGACCACAAGAATGTGTTATAATCTTAATAATAATAGTTTATCATCACAAAGAGAAAGGGGCAATATTGGACATATGGAGTACAGCTATTTATCGCTAATATTTGTACCAATCATAGTTGCAGGTTTGATTTACTTATTTAACAATAGCACGTTTAGAAAGGCTATTGTTTTTTTAATGTCTGCTGTGCTGGTTGTGCTGATGGTATTTGCCATTTTACAGGGTGACAAAGAAATAAAACTTTCTCATGCATTAAATTTTGCTTTGGAGTATCTAATAACGTTTGCTGATTATTTCTTACTTGCTGTAATATTCTTGATAGGTCTAAAGCTAAAAAATAACCTAATAAGCCTTCTTGCAGCTCTGCAATTTGTTTTGATGTTTGTATTTGAATTTAGGACAGGAAAATTAGAGGTTGAAAATGTCTTTTATGTTGACCACCTGACATTTATAATGCTTATGCTGATAAATGTAATAGGTCCATTGATTAGTATATTTGCCCTTTCATATATGGAGGAGCACGAAAAACATCTGCACCTTGAGAAAAGTAAACAAAACATATTTTTTGCAGTAATAATGCTCTTTTTAGGTGCTATGAACGGGCTTGTTTTGTCAAACAACATCTTGTGGGTGTACTTTTTCTGGGAGATTACAACACTTTGCTCGTTCTTGCTAATCTCACATGATGGAAATGAAGAAAGTATCAAGAATGCAACAAGGGCGCTTTTGTTAAACTCCATTGGCGGGCTTTCTTTTGTAGTAGGTATAATATTTATGTACTATAAATCTGGGGCTATTGCTTTGAGTGAAATTATAAGGTCTCAAGATAGCAGTATATTGATGATACCAATTGCGTTTTTAGCACTGGCAGGATTTACAAAGTCAGCACAGTTTCCGTTCCAGAGCTGGCTTTTGGGTGCGATGGTAGCACCAACACCAGTGTCTGCGCTTTTACATTCAAGCACAATGGTAAAAGCAGGGGTTTATCTGATTTTGAGGCTATCGCCTGTTTACATTGATACGTGGCTATCAAATATAATTGCTATTTTAGGCGCATTTACATTTGTCGCGGCAGCGCTTTTGGCGATATTTCAAACAAATGCAAAGAGGATTTTGGCATACTCAACAATTTCAAATTTAGGGCTTATAATTGCACTGTCATCTGTTGCAAATGTATATTCAATCTATGCAGCAGCACTTTTGATTATACTGCATGGGGTGTCAAAAGCGCTCCTGTTCTTGTGTGTAGGTTCTATTGAGCAAGGAATTGGCTCGCGTGATGTAGAAGATATGGATGGTATTAAATATAGAATGCCAATAGTAGCTTTTCTTACCCTTTTGGGAAGTGTGTCTATGCTACTTCCGCCCTTTGGTGTTTTGATTACAAAGTGGATTGCAATAGAAGTTTCAACCCAGAACATTGTTGCCATGCTTGAGATAATAGTTGGAAGTGCATTTACAGTTGTGTTCTGGACAAAGTTTATTGGAAAGATTCTCTCAGATGGGAAAGATACAAAAAGGATTGAAGTTTTTGAAGGTTTGAGACACCTTCCGTTGATTGCTATATCAATACTTGTAGTGCTTGTGAGTGTGTTTATGATACAATTTACGAACGCATTTGTTGTGCCATTTTTCAAGTCGTCTTTTGCAAGGTATTCTGGAGTTAGTAGCAGGGAACTTAAAGATTTGTACATCAAAGACTTTTTCGGCTTTAACCCATTTGTCTTCTTTGGAATACTTGCTCTGGGAATAATAATAGGTGTGCTTCTGTATAAGCTCTTGAGTCCAAAAAGGTATGTCAGAGTATATATGTCTTGTGAAAACGATGATAACTTCAGTTTTAGAGCAGAAAAAGACAAACCTGTTGAGTTTGAGTTTAAAAATTACTGTTTTAACACCTTCGCAAAAGAAAACAACATCACATTAATTTCAAATATTATCTCAGTCGCATTAATTGCTATAATGTTTGGGGTGATATTAAAGTGAAAGAAATTGCTCTGGTTTTACTCACAATAATAATAGCACCAATCATTGGTGGAATTTTAACAGGTATTGATAGAAAAATCACTGCGCGTATGCAAAACAGGTTTGGGCCACCAATTTTGCAGCCATTTTATGATTTGTTCAAGCTGTTTTCAAAAGAGACTATAGTTGTTTCAAGTACACAGATTCTCTATGCATTTTTGTTCTTAGTTTTTAACATGGTTGCGCTTGTTATGTTTGTTTTAAAGATGGATTTGCTTTTGATTTTGTTTATACTTGCATTTGCTGTCACAGCACTAATTTTGGGAGCAATGTCAACAAACTCTCCTTACTCACGAATTGGTGCTCATAGAGAATTAATTTGTGTACTTGCATATGAGCCAGTTTTAATTGCTGTGATAATTGGAATTTATTTTGTTACAGGCAGCTTTAAAATAAATGATGTGATAAAGCATAACAACTTTTTGATATTTGAGCTTCCATTTATATTCATTGCATTTACCTATGTACTGACAATAAAGCTTAGAAAATCTCCATTTGATTTGTCAACATCGCACCATGCGCATCAGGAGATTGTAAAAGGTATCACAACAGAGTTTGCAGGACCTATTTTGGGCCTGATTGAGCTTGGGCACTGGTATGAGCTTGTACTTTTATTGCTTTTCATAGGCTTGTTCTTTGCAAAAAACATAATAGTTGCAATCATTGCAATGCTTTTGGGCTACTTTTTAGAGATTTTGATTGACAATATATCAGCAAGACTTACATGGAAGATAATGCTAAGGCTTACATGGTCAATTGCTTTGGGGCTTGCTTTGGTCAACCTAATTTGGGTATACATAAGATACAGGGTATTATAAAAAAATAAAGGTGGGGTAAAGAGTGATTTTCAGAAAAGCGCTGAAAAAATCGCCGTGGATTGTCCATTATGACTGTAACAGCTGTAACGGCTGTGATATAGAGATTTTATCAACACTTACTCCAGTATACGATGTTGAGAGGTTTGGAATTATAAATGTAGGAAATCCAAAACATGCAGATATACTTGTTGTATCAGGTTCTGTAAATCACAGAAATGCAAGGGTTTTGAAGAATATATATGATCAGATGCCACACCCGAAAGCAGTTGTGGCAATCGGGGCTTGTGCATGTTCAGGTGGAATATTCAAGGAGTGTTACAACACCTTAGGTGGGGTAGACACAGTCATTCCAGTTGATGTGTATGTTCCAGGTTGTGCACCCCGGCCCGAAGCTATTATGGAAGGGATTTTAAAGGCTGCTGAGATATTAGAGGAAAAGAAAAAGAATATGAAAAAGGGTGAGATTTTGAATGCTGCAAAATCTTAAAGAGATACAAAAAGAGGATTTGAGAAAAGAGGTATTTGAACTAAAATCAACTGGGCACAGGTTTGTCACAGCAACTTGTGTTGATTTGGGAGATGGCAGGTTTGATATCATATATCACTTTGACAAGGACTATGAACTTAAAAACTTGAGAGTCACAATAGAAAATGGCGAGAAGATGCTGTCTATTTCAGATATCTATTTTGCTGCAGTATTTGTTGAGAATGAAATCAAGGATTTGTTTGGCATAGACTTTGAAAATCTTCTCATTGACTATGAAGGAAAGTTTATGATAACAGATGAGCTTGACAGTCCTATGCGTAAAAAGCCAGTTGTGAAGGTCAAGAAAGGGGAGTAAGAAAGCTTTGGGTAAAAGGACGATAGTGCCGTTTGGCCCACAGCATCCTGTGTTGCCAGAACCGATTCAGCTGAGGCTTGTGTTAGAAGATGAAAAGGTTGTAGAGGCAATCCCTGCAATTGGGTATGTTCATAGAGGACTTGAAAAGCTTGCTGAAGAAAAGGATATTAATCAGAACATATACGTGGTTGAAAGGGTTTGTGGAATTTGTTCTTTCCAGCAGGCACTTGCGTACTGCCAAGGGATTGAAGAGTTGATGGGAGTTGAAGTTCCAGAAAGAGCTAAATATTTACGTGTAATTTGGGCGGAGCTTCACAGGCTTCACAGCCATCATTTGTGGCTTGGACTTTTGGCAGATGCGTTCGGATTTGAGAGCCTGTTTATGCAGTGCTGGCGAAATAGAGAGCTTGTAATGGACCTGATGGAGGCAACTGCAGGGTCAAGGGTTATAATCTCAACAAACATCATTGGCGGTGTAAGGCGTGATATAGACGAAGAAAAGCAAAAATTCATCTTAGACAACCTTGCAAAATTAGAAGAAGAGCTCAAGAGAATTGAAGGTGCGTTTTTGAATGATTACACAGTCAAGAAAAGACTTGTGGGAGTGGGTGTGCTTTCAAAAGAAGAAGCGTATGAACTTGGCTGTGTTGGACCAATGGCAAGGGCAAGCGGAATCAATATGGATCTGAGAACAACAGGATATGCTGCATATGGCGAGCTTGATTTTCAACCTGTTGTTGAGTATGATGGAGATTGCTACGCACGTCTAAAAGTAAGGCTCAGAGAGTGTTATCAGTCAATAGACCTTATAAGGCAGGCAATCTCAAAGATGCCAGAAGGTGAGATATCAACGCCTGTGAAAGGTTTCCCGAACGGTGAGATAATATCAAGGGTTGAGCAGCCAAGAGGCGAAGATGTTTACTATATCAAAGCAAACGGAACAAAAAATTTAGAGAGGCTCAGAATAAGAACACCAACTTTTGCTAATATTCCAGCACTTGTTAAAATGCTTCAGGGTGTTGATTTTGCAGAGGTACCAATGCTTGTTTTGACAATTGATCCGTGTATTTCATGTACAGAAAGGTAAAAAGCCAAAAGAGGGATGGATGGAAAGATGTTTGGGATGCTTCAAAATGTGTTAAACAATCTTTTTTCAAAACCTGCAACACGACTTTACCCAAAAGAAAAAAGACCGTTTTTCAAAGGGACAAGAGGAAGTCTTGAGATTGAAATAGACAAGTGCATTTTTTGTGGTATTTGCCAGAGGAAGTGTCCTGCAAATGCCATTACAGTTGACAGAAACGCAAAGATGTGGCAACTAAACCAGTACAAATGTGTACTTTGCAATGTATGTGTCGAGTCTTGTCCCAAAAAATGCTTAATTTCAAAAGAGCAGTTCAATCTACCTACAACTTATAAAGAGTTTTATATTCAAAAACAGCAGGTACAACAGCTTGAACCAACAAAAGAGGCAAAGGTTGCAGATACTGGTAACTAATTAGGAAAGGATATTTTAAAATGCACGAGTATTATGTCACACAGCAATTGATTAAGATTGCAGAAGATGAACTAAAAGAGATAAAGCCAAAAAAGGTTTTATCCATAAAAGTTGTTGTTGGAGAACTTAGCGGTATTATTGATGAGTCATTAAAGTTTTACTTTGATATTTTGACAAAGGGAACCATTTTGGAGGGAAGCAAGCTGGAAATTGTTCAAAAGAAGGCTTTGCTGTTTTGCAACTCTTGCCAAAGCCTTTTTGAGAGGACAAAAGATTTTCTGTGTCCAAAATGCAAGAGTTTAGGCAAACTGACTGAATATGGCAGAGAATTTTATATCGAATCTATAGAGGTAGATGATGGAGATGGAAATTAGGGTTATAAAAGACATTTTGCAGAGAAATGAGTTTTCGGCTGACAATATCAGAAAGCTTGCAAAAGAAAATAAATGGTTTTTGATAAACGTGATGGGTTCACCAGGCGCTGGCAAAACCTCATTTATTAAAACTATGATAAATACATTCAAAAGTAAATTCAATATAGCTGTGATTGAAGGGGATGTTGCCTCAACAATTGATGCTGAGGAGATTTCAAAACTTGGAGTTGAAGTGCTACAGATAAACACAGGCGGAGCTTGTCACTTGGTTGCAGATAGTATAAATGAAGCTCTTTTAAATTTGAATCTAAAAAAATCTACTGTTGTTTTTATAGAAAACATTGGCAACCTGATTTGCCCATCTTCATTTGACCTGGGCGAGAACATGAGAGTTGTTGTATCATCTGCTGCTGAAGGCGATGATAAGCCTTATAAATATCCTATTATGTTTGAAAGTAGCGATGTTGTGGTGCTGTCAAAAATAGATGTTGCAGAGATAATTGGTTTTGACATGGAAAGGTATATAAAAGGGCTTAAAGCTATCAAAGGAGATAATTTGAGACTTTTTGGAGTTTCATTTAAAACATTAGAAGGTTTGGCTGAACTTGAGCATTATTTTTCAGAACTTTTCAGTTCATATTTTAACCAAAAATAGGGGTTATAGAGCATGAAAAGATATAGATACATCTTCAGAGGGCTTGTACAAGGGGTCGGTTTCCGACCCTTTATTTATAATCTGGCAAAAGATTTGGGGCTTGTTGGCTTTGTCAAAAACATAGGCGAGGGCGTTTTGGCAGAGTTTCAAGGTGAGCTTAAAAGTACTGCTGCGATTGATGAGTACATTGAAAAGAAATTGCCCAGGAATGCTAAAATTGAGTCAATTGAGAAGTATGAAATAGAACCAAATTTTGATGAAAGTGATTTTTATATCTTAGACAGTAGCAAAGGCAAAATTTCAACAATAGTGCCTTATGATTTGGGTCTTTGTGAAGAGTGCAAAAGAGAATTTTATAACAAAGGCCACAGACATTTTATGAACCCGTTTATAAGCTGTATCAATTGTGGACCAAGATATACCATGATAGAATCTTTGCCATATGACAGAGACAGGACGTCAATGAAGGAGTTTGAATTTTGTGATGATTGTAAAAAAGAGTATTATACTCCAAATAACAGAAGATTTAATGCACAGTCAACAACATGCCTTGTATGTGGTCCACACCTTTTTCTATACTCTTTTGTAGAAAAAAAGCATATAGAGGGTAGCAATTTAGAGCTTTTGGGCAGAGTATGTTATGAGATTGAGAAGGGGAAGATTATTGCAATAAAAGGAATTGGAGGATTTCATTTAGTTGTTGACCCTTATAATAAAGAAGTAGTCGAAAGGCTTTTTAGAAGCAAAAAGCGAGAGGGAAAACCTTTGGCACTTGTGTGCAAGAGCATTGAAACTGTTAAAAAGTATTGTAATGTTAGTGAAGCTGAAGAGGAGATTTTTAACTCACCAAGATGTCCTATAATACTTTTTGAAAAAAAGACAGATGATTTTCTGCATGTAAACGGTGGTCTTCATACACTTGGTATCATGAGAGCATATACTCCAATTTTGGATTACATTTTGACAAAGACAAACAGAGATTTATTAATTGCAACCTCAGCAAATCTTTCAGGAATTCCAATGATTATTGATGAGGATGAGGCACTTGAAAAGCTTTGCGACATTGCCGACTTTGTTTTGTATCACAACAGAAAAATAGTAAGACGCTGCGATGATTCTGTAGGTTTTGTTTTAAAAGACAAGTTTGTACTGATAAGGTCAGGCCGTGGTTTTGCTCCCATTACATTTAAATTGAAAGAAAAGACTGTAGACAAAAATATCCTTGCCCTTGGTGGTCATGAGAAGACAACAATTGCGCTCAAAAAAGAAGATGAAGTGATTTTAAGTCAGTATCTTGGTGACCTTGACACAAAAGAGTACATTGATTTTTACGAAGGTAGTCTTAAGGATTTAATTTCACTTTACGATTTTAACTTTGACTATATAGCATGCGATTATCATGAGGATTATTTTACCACCTCTCTTGCAAAAAAGATAGCAAAAGAACAAAACAAAGAGGTTGTCTTTGTCCAGCATCATTTGGCTCATATTTACTCCTGTATGCTTGAAAAAAATCTTCAAAGCTGTATTGGATTTGCATTTGATGGTACAGGCTTAGGGCTTGACGGCAAAATTTGGGGCTCTGAAGGGTTTGTGATTGACGGGCTTGAGGCAAAAAGAGTATTCCATTTACAATACTATCCTCTTGTTGGTGGCCAAAAGGCAATAAAAGAGCCGGTCCGTCTTGCATACTATTTTTCCAAAATAATTAGCCCTGAGTTTGCAGAAAGCTTTTTCGGTGAGAATGAATTTTTGCACCAAATTTTCAAGACTGCACAGACTTTCAATTACCCTCTTACCTCAAGCATGGGAAGGCTGTTTGATATTGTTGGAGTACTCTTGGGTTGTGGAGAGAAAAATAGCTTTGAAGTTCAAATTCCTATGCTTTTAGAAAGCATAGCTGACCGCAATGAAAGTGGGTTTTATATTTTTCTTATGAATTTTAAACATGAAATAGAGATAAATATTGTGGATATACTACAACAAATCATACATGATATAAAAAGAAATATAAACCGGAGAATAATTTCTGCTAAATTTCACAACACAGTTGCAAAAATAGTTGTTGAAGTGGCAAAGGTGTTGAGAGAAAATTATAATAAAGACATTGTAGTACTTTCTGGAGGAGTGTTCCAGAACAAGTTTTTACTTTCTAAAACGGTCTCATTGTTAGAAGGAGAAGGATTTAAAGTTTTCTTTAACACTGTCTTTCCAATTAACGATGGTGGAATTTCGGCTGGACAAGTATATTATACTCTTCAATTGTTAAAAAACTGTTAAAGGAGTTTTAAAATTATGTGTTTAGGATATCCAGCAAAGGTAATTGAGATATTTGAAGACAAAAAAGCTTTGGTTGAGTATTTAGGTGTTAAAAAGATGGTAAACATTGCTCTTTTGAAAAATGTGAGTATAGGTGATTATATCTTGATACACTCTGGGATTGCAATAGAGAAGATAGACCAAAAAGAAGCAGAAGAAATAGAAAAACTCTTTGGTGAGGTACAAGATGCAAACAGCTGAACTTATTTGGGAGATAAAAAACAATATCGAAAAAATTGGACGGAGTCTAAAAGTCATTGAAGTTTGTGGAACACATACAGTTTCAATCTACAAAAATGGATTTCACACCTTATTTGAAGGATATATTGACTTTATTTCAGGACCAGGCTGTCCTGTTTGTGTTACGCATGAGGGTTATATTGATAGACTTGTAGAACTTTCCTCAGAGTGGACAATCTATACCTTTGGTGATTTGCTGAAAGTGCCAGGAAGTTCAAAATCGCTTTCACAAGCACGGGCAAATGGGGGCAGAATAAAGGTTATGTACTCACCTGTGGATGCAGTGGAACATCTTGAAAATAACGAAAAAGTTATTTTTGCTGCAGTCGGGTTTGAGACAACAGCACCTGCATTTGCACTGAGCCTTGAGAAGGTGATTGAAAAGGGGCTTAAAAATGTGAAGTTTGCATGTGAGCTTAAGACAATTGATGAACCTCTCAAAAGCTTATTTCAAAACCATATACGGGTTGATGGCATAATTTTACCTGGACATGTTGCGACAGTTATTGGAGTAGATGGTTTTAAGTTTGTTGAAGGGTTTAAGGTTGCCTCTGTAATTTCGGGGTTTGAAGGTTATGATATACTTCTTTCACTTTTAAGTATTACCCAGGACATATTGAATGAAGATTTTACAGTAAAGAATGAATATAAAAGGGTGGTCAAAAAAGAAGGTAATGTGATTGCAAAAGGTTATATTGAAAAGTATTTTGAGAGAACTTCAGCATTTTTTAGGGGTTTGGGATTGATACCTGGCGGAGGTTTGAAGATAAAAGATGAGTTTGGCGAATATTCAATTGATATATCATATGACCACACAAAACAAAAAGATAGCCTCTGCAGGTGTGCAGATGTCTTAACAGGGAAAATAAAGCCATTTGAGTGTCCTCTTTTTGAGAAGGTATGTACGCCAATTTCTCCTAAAGGTGCGTGTATGGTATCTCAGGAAGGGTCGTGTAATGCATATTTTAGGTATGGGAAGTGGAAAGGAAGATGAAGTTTATCCAGAAGGAGCATGGCAATGGTGGAAAACAAACGTATGAGCTTATAAATGAACTTTTCAAGCCAATATTTGACTCTGAGATTTTAAAAAGAGGTGATGATTCGTCTATATTTAATTTAGCTTCAAAAAAGGTTGGAGTGACAACAGATTCATTTGTGGTAAAACCTTACTTTTTCAAAGGTGGAGATATAGGAAAACTTTCAGTTTGCGGAACTGTGAACGATTTGGCAGTTTCAGGCCTTGTTCCAAAATACATCACTGCATCTTTCATAATAGAAGAAGGATTTCCAATTGAGGATTTGCAAAAGATTGTGAGGTCAATGAAAGAGTATGCTGACATTGCTGGTGTTGAGATTGTAGCAGGGGATACAAAGGTGGTTGAAAAGGGTTCTTGTGATGGGATTTTTATAAATACAACAGGATTTGGAGTATGCGAAAAAGAAGAAAAGCTTCCTTCAATAGAGAAGATAAAAGGTGGCCAGATTGTAATTGTAAGTGGTGATATAGGCAGGCATGGTGCCTGCATATATTCGCACAGCAGCGAGCTTGGATTTGAAGAGAAGATAGAGTCAGATTGTGCACCCTTAAATAGGGTGATAAATGAGCTTTTAGAAAATGTTGAAATTTGTTATATGAAGGATTTGACACGTGGTGGGCTTGCTACAGCATTGAACGAGATAGCGCAAAAAGCAAGTGTGGATATATACATTGAAGAAGACAAGGTTCCAGTATCAAATGAAGTAAAAGCGCTTTGTGATATATTAGGGCTTGATTGGTATTATCTTGCATGTGAAGGAAGGTTTGTTGCGATTGTAAACAGGAAAGACGGACAAAGAGCGTTGGAAATTTTGAAAAGGTACAACAAAGAGGCGTGTGAGATTGGGTGGATTGAGGATACAAAAGAAAAGAGAGTGTATCTAAAGACAAGTTTTGGCGGGACAAGGATTTTGGATATGCTTTACTATGAGATGCTACCGAGGATTTGCTAATTTAAAAGCGAAAATCTGTGACGGGGATGAGGGTGGAAATTATGTGTATGACAGTGCCTTTGAGCTTTGTCAACAGAAAGACAAATATTTTTGTTGGGACAGCAGGAAGTGGCAAGAGTGAGATTGCATTAAACGTTTCTTTAGAGCTTGGCGAGTTTTTCAATGTGAACTTAATTGATGCTGATGTCATAAACATGTACTATAACTTGCGAAGTGTAAAAGAACTCATAGAAAGAAAGAATATAAATTTTGTATCAATTCATTTTGAAGGGAAGGGCATTGACTTACCAATTTTGTCTGGCAAAGTATATGAAGCTTTAAATCAGCAAAATGCAGTTAATATAGTGGATGTTGGTGGAGATGAAATGGGCAGTGCTGTTATAGGACAGTTTAGAGAGCTGTTTTCAAAAAAGGGATACAATCTATTTTATGTTGTTAACATTTATAGACCATTTAACTCAACAAAAGAAGAAATTTTGGAGAATATGAAGGAAATTGAAAACATTTTGGGAATGAAAATTACTGCAATTATAAATAATTCACATCTACTTTCTGAAACAAAGCCTGAGGATATTTTAAAGAGCCTTGAGGTTGTACAAGATGTAGCAAATGCAAGAGATATCCCGTATGTTCTGACTGTTGTAGAAGAAAAGCTATTTGAGCAAGACCTTTTGGAGGAGATAAAAAAATATTCTCTTGTATATGCCATAGAAAGGTATATAATAAGATAAGGAATGCTTTTTGGAGGTCTGAGCAGTGAAGCTAAGGATAGAGTATGATAAGTGCAAAAGCTGTGGGCTTTGTGTTGAAGTCTGTCCCAAGAAGATACTATATATTGACAGAAGTAGAATAAACAAGAAAGGATATAACCCTGTTGAGATAAAGGATGTAAATGCCTGTATTGGATGTGGGAGCTGTTACAAGATTTGTCCAGATATAGTGTTTGAGGTAGGTGAATAGATTTTGAAGGTTTTGATGAAAGGGAATGAAGCTATTGCCGAGGCGGCACTAAGAGCTGGCTGTGAGTGCTTTTTTGGATATCCTATCACTCCTCAGACAGAGCTTTTGCAGTATATGGCCAAAAAACTTCTAAAGAGCGGTGGAGTTTTTATTCAGGCAGAGAGCGAAGTTGGAGCAATTAACATGGCATATGGAGCAGCAAGCTGTGGCAAAAGGGTTATGACATCATCCTCAGGGCCAGGTATTAGTCTTAAGCAAGAGGGTATATCATATTTGGCAGGGGCTGAGCTTCCTTGTGTTATTGTAAATATTATGAGAGGTGGACCTGGACTTGGTAATATCAATGCTGCCCAGTCGGATTATCTTCAGGCAACAAAAGGTGGTGGACATGGAGATTACAAGGTGATCGTTCTTGCCCCATCTTCTGTCCAAGAAGCTGTTGACCTTACTATAAAGGCATTTGACCTTGCAGACAAGTACAGAAACCCTGTGATGATTTTAGGCGATGGAATGTTGGGGCAAATGATGGAGGTTGTTGAGTTTGATGAAAACTATAAAAGACCAAGAACAGAAAAGCCATGGGCAGTGACAGGTGAAAGAAATAGACCAAAAAGGGTTACAAACTCTCTTTATATAGTTCCAGAAGAGCTTGAAAAGCACAATTTTAAACTGAGAGAGAAGTATAAAAAGATTGAAGAAAATGAGGTTATGGTAGAAGAGTACATGACAGACGATGCCCAGGTCATCTTTGTTTCGTTTGGCATGTGTGCAAGAATAGTGAAAAGTGCTGTAAATAAACTAAGACAGTCTGGTGAAAAGGTAGGACTTATAAGACCAATTACGTTGTATCCTTTTCCAACAAAGTGTATAGAAAAGTATGCAAACTTTGACAGGATCAAATTCTTCATAGATGTAGAGATGAACTTAGGACAGATGCTTGAGGATGTAAAACTATCAGTTGCGGGCAAAAAAGATGTCCATTTTTATGGCAGAACAGGTGGTATGGTTCCGACAATAGCTGAGATTGAAAACTATTACTTCTCCTTGAAAGAGTAAAAAGTGCACATATTGGATTGAGAGGAAGATGAAGTATGAAACTTAGAAAACCAGAGTGTTTGACAGCGGAAAGTATGCATTATTGTCCCGGGTGTGGACATGGCATTATTCATAGACTAATTGCCGAGGTCATTGACGAAGATTATAAAGACCATAAAATAGTCGGTGTAGCACCGGTTGGGTGTGCTGTTTTTATTTATGACTATTTTAACTTTGACTTTGTTGCGGCAGCTCACGGAAGAGCAACTGCGGCCGCAACAGGCGTAAAAAGATGTATTCCTGATGCACTTGTTTTTTCATATCAAGGAGATGGTGATATAGCGGCAATTGGTACATCTGAGGTTGTGCATGCAGCAGCTCGAGGTGAAAATTTTACAGCCATATTTGTCAACAATGGCGTGTATGCAATGACAGGCGGACAGATGGCGCCAACTACAATTCCTGGTCAGGTAACTGTATCATCTCCATATGGCCGTGATCCAAAAGTGCAAGGTTATCATATTAAGCTGTGCGAGATGCTCATACCCTTAGACGGTGTTGCATTTGTTGCAAGAACTTCTATTCACAACCTTAAGAATATTGAGCTTACTAAGAAGGCAATAAAAAGGGCGTTTGAAGTTCAGATGAACAAAGAAGGGTTTTCGATTATTGAGGTATTGTCGAACTGTCCGACTAACTGGGGTATGACACCTGCTGAGAGCATGAAGAGAATAGAAAATGAGGTTTTGAAGTATTATAATTTGGGAATCTTTAAAGACAAAGGTAGGGGAATTTAAAAATGACAGAAGAGATTTTGATTGCTGGTTTTGGTGGGCAAGGAGTGTTATTTTTGGGGCAAATTTTTGCTCATCTTGGAATGGAAAAAGGATACAATGTTTCATGGCTTCCATCTTATGGACCTGAGATGAGAGGTGGCACTGCAAACTGCAGTGTGATAATCTCAAGTGATACGATAGGCTCCCCTGTTGTGTTCAATCCTGATACATTATTTGTCTTAAACAAACCATCGCTTGAAAAGTTTGAAGCTTCAGTTAAAAAAGATGGAATGATGCTTGTAAATAGCTCTCTTGTTGACATTGAGGCAAAAAGAAAAGATGTAAACATTTACTGCATACCTGCAACTGATGTTGCTTCAAAGATTGGAAGTGTGAAGGTTGCAAATATTGTAATGCTTGGGGCATACCTGAAGTTGAAAGATACATTTTCTCTTTCTGAAGTAAAAGAGATATTAAAAGAATTTTCAAAAACTGAAGAGATTTACAATTTAAATTGCAGAGCTTTGGAAGAAGGATTTGGATGTATCTCAAGACGGGGGTAAGCATGAGGTGAAAAGATATATTTTAGTTGGAATTATAGTGGTGCTTTTGGTTTTGTCAGTGGTTTTGGGGTATATGCTATATAGCAATGTAAAACAGGTACTGGAAACAGATAGAATTTATAAAGGTGTTTATATTGAAAATACCCATGTGGGTGGTTTAACAAAAACAGAGGCTTATGAACTTTTGGAAAGTACCTATCTTGACCCCCTTAAAAACAAGAAGGTTGAAGTTGAAGTAAATGGAGAAAGTTACCTGCTTAATTATTCTTCTCTCAACATTCGAATGAATATAGGTGAGGCGGTTGAACAAGCTTATTCCATAGGAAGAAAAGGGAATATCTCCACCAGATTTAGAGAAATCAAGAGAGTTTATGACCATCCAGTTGTGATAAGACTCAAATTTGAATATGATGAAGGAAAGCTAAAAGAGTTTGTTGATGGTCTATTTGACAAGTATTACAAGTCTCCTGTGAATGCAACTATTAAAAAGGTAGGAAATGAGTTTGTTATTACACCTGAGAAAATGGGAAGAAAACTTGATTATGATGACCTTATAAATAAACTAAAAGATATGATAAAAAAACAGAAAGAAGGGAAAGTTAGGGCAAAGTTTGTCCAAATTACACCAAGAATAACAAAAAGCACACTTTCAAAGATTAAAGAGGTAATTGGTTCATTTACTACAAAGTTTGATGCTTCAAATGTACCAAGAAGTAAAAACATTAGGATTGCCGCAAAGAAGATAAATGGAAGTTTAATAATGCCAGGCGAGGTGTTTTCTTTATCTAAGGCAATTGGACCTGTTACAGTTGAAAATGGTTTTAAGATTGCAAAAGTGATTGTAAACAATGAATTTGTCGATGGTGTTGGTGGTGGACTTTGCCAGATAGCAACAACAATGTACAATGCAGTATTAATGGCCCAGCTCAAGGTAGTTGAAAGGGCTCCACACTCAGCTTTGATTTCTTATGTACCACCAGGCCGTGATGCTACAATTGCTTCAGGTTCAATTGATTTTAAATTTAAAAATACAACCAACGCACCAATCTACCTTGAAAGCTATACCTCTCAAAATACTGTCACTGTTAATCTATACGGAGAAAATACTCATAAAGATGAAGTGGTTAAGTTTGAGTCAGAAATTTTAGAAAAGGTGCCTTATAAAAAAGTATACAAGAACGACCCTAATTTACCAAAAGGTGTACAAAGACTCTCTAATAAGCCCCAAAACGGTTTAAAGGTGAAAACTTATATGCTGATTTATAAAGATGGGAAGTTAAAAGAGAAAAAACTACTATCCATTGATTATTACAAACCAGTAAATGCTATAATATTGGTAGGCACAAAAGAGAATTCCACCGTAACTTCTTCTATTTACAACTAAAAGGGGGCTTTTTCATGGATATCTACGAAAAACAACTGACATGTCCTGTCTGCGGGGCTACAATTAAAGCACCATTTGTTAAAAGTTCAGCAATTTATGTAGATGGCAGAGACACAGACCTGTGCGTATACTACAAAGGTGTAAATCCACTATTATACGATGTAATTGTCTGCGGGGAATGTGGTTATGCAGCGCTTAGCAAAAATTTTAGGAAACTTACAAAGTGGGATATAGAGTTATTGAAAGAAAAGGTTGCTTCAAAATGGGTAAAAAGAGAGATTCCATTTGAAAGAACAGTAGATGATGCTATTACGTTATATAAGCTTGCTTTGATTACAGCAACATCTAAGAGAAAAATCAACAAATATGAGGTGGCAGGAATTTTACTGAGAATTTCGTGGCTCTACAGACTAAACCAAGATAAAGAAAAAGAGCTTGAGTTTCAAAAACTTGCTCTTCAAACATACAAGGATGCATTTGAACATGAAGAAGGCTCAGGAGACGAAATAGATCTGGCAACAGTCATGTATTTAATTGGTGAACTTTCGAGACGAGTAGGTGAAATTGAAGAGGCGAAAAAATGGTTTTCAAGGCTTATATCAAGCAAAGAAGCTCGAAACAATCCTCACATTCTTGAACTTGCAAGGGATCAAATCCAGATTATTAAAGGTATGGAATAAAGTACTAAGGAAATTGGCCAAAAAATGTGATATAATCTTTCTACAAATTTGAAAACTCTGGAGGTAAAAAATGCCAGAAAATGATATCCTGCAAGCTATACTTGGAAACCTCGAAAAGATTAATATGCGACTTGATTCTATTGATAAGAGATTAGATAGAATTGAACAGAGGCTTAACAAAGTTGAGCAGAGGCTTGACATGGTTGAGCAGAGACTTGATAAAGTTGAGGAAAGGCTTGACAGAGTTGAGGAAAGGCTTGACAGAGTTGAGGAAAGGCTTGACAGAGTTGAGGAAAGGCTTGACAGAGTTGAGGAAAGGCTTGACAGAGTTGAGGAAAGACTTGACAAAGTAGAAAAAAGACTTGATATTGTGGAGATGAGACTGGACAGACTTGAAGAGAGGGTTGCAAGATTAGAAGAAGATGTTCAGGTTATCAAACAAGACATTGTAATATTAAAGGAAAATGACAAGGAACTGACAAGAAGAATGAATGCTGTATATGACCAGGTTGCGTTCTTGACAGAATTTAGAACAGAGATGATTATGTTCAGAGATGAAGTGTACAAGAGATTTGACAATTTAGAGCAGCAGACAGGAAGATTAAAAGAAGGGTTTGAGTATTTGCGTGACATGACAGTTGAGCATGAGATTGATATTCGGTTTTTGAAAAAAGTTGTAAGAGCTTCATAGTTTACATAGAAAATGATTAAAAGCTTGAAAGCTCAAAGAGGGGAACATTCCCTCGTTTGTTTTATCTTAAATCAGGCAAGAAGACTCCATCTTCTACAAAATGGAGATGAATTGTTACAAAAAATGCGATATAATATTGGCTCTTTGTCAAGAGTTGGGGTGGGTATTCTGAATGCCCACCTTTTTCAGTTTTATCAACCAAGCATTAATTGTAATATATGCCTATTACAGGTAAGCAATTTTAAAAACTCAATCCTACCTTTACCCGCTACTTTTGTGAGTTTTAATTATTCTCTTTACTTTATCCTAACTACCACAACTATATAATGTCCTCTTTCTAAATCTCTCAAAATTTCTATACCCATATGCATCTCTCTTTAAAACTTTTATCTTATTGTTAAAACCTTCTGTTACACTATTTGTATATGGAACATCAAAAGAATTTACTATCTCTGAAAACCAGTTCCTAAAAACCTTTATGCATCTGCAAAATTCACAAAGACCACTTCTCTCTGCCGCCTCTATCCACTTTTTTAATTCAACTTTTGCTTCTGCTGAATTACTGCTTTCTAAAACTTTCCTGAATTCTTCCTTCAGTCTATGCGCTTTCCTTAAATCTCTACTGTACCAAAACATCACTTCTAACTCTTCTCTTTGCTCTGCTGTAAGTTCTTCATAAGACTTTAACAATAATTTCTTGCTCCTCTTAAAATACTTCCTTAAATTATCTTCTAATTCCTTTTGTACTCTTTTCCTTACATTTTCTAATGCCCAATAAACATATCTTGTAAAATGAAATTTGTCTATTACTATTTTCGCGTTTTTAAAATATATTTTTGCTGTCTCCACAAATTGTCTCCACATATCACATACAAAATACTTTACTCTATCCCTATCCTTCAATCTCTTAAAATATTCAATCAAAACATCTTGTCTTCTGTCTCTTAAAATTTCTACTATCTGTTTTTTCACAGGGTCTACAATTATACACTGATATTTAGCTCCACCTGCATTTCCTTTGAATTCATCTATGCATATCGCCTCAGAAGAAAAATCCTCTATCTTCCTGGTAGGATTTACATTGTCAAATAACCTCATAACTGTTGTTACTGATACATTTGTCTTTCTTGCTATTTCTTTCATACTGCTCAAGCTACTTAAGCTGACTTATAATGTATGCTGCTAATCTATTTGTCATTCTTTGACGCTTGCCCAAAAAATTTATGTGTTCAAAAAATTTCTTTCCACATTCTTTGCAAACATATCTTCGCTTCCTTAAAACTAAATATGTTCTCTTACCCATTATTGGTATGTCCTTTACTCTTTGGACACGATAATCATGTATCTTGCTTGTGATACTGCCACATTTAGGACGCTTGTGAGGTTTTTGCGCCTGACTTATATGGAGTTCTACTTCATTTTCGCTTTCTACTACTTGGTGGAGAATGATATTTTTTGATTTCAAAAGTTCTGTGATATAATTATGATTGAGCACTTATTCTGGATGCTTCCTTTCTTTTGTGTTTTTTTTATACCTAAAAACAATTTTAATTATAGCAGGCATTCAGAATAAGTGCTATATTTTTTCTTTTCTTACCACCCCAATATTTATTATAGAGCCAGAAATTAAAAGTCCAAAAGGGCTTTGCATATAAGAAGTTAAAAATTTCCATGTTATAATGAACTGTCCAAAGCCCTTTAATTTTCTTCATCATACTCTTTACACAAAAGTGCTCTGATGTACCCATTTTCATTTGATGTTGACACAATATAAAATCCTCTTGCGTAGTAAAATCGAACCAAATCTCTCACCTTAGATGCAGTGTGAAGGTAAACCTTTTTGACACCAAGCTCTTTGAGTCTCTCATCAACAACCTTCATAAGTGCCTTGCCAACACCGTTGTTTTGATAATTGAGCCTTACACCGAAACGGCTAATATATGCTGTTTTGTCAGGAAAGATTTCAACTCTGATTGTGCCAACAATTATTCCATCCATAAAAGCAACATAGACCTCTTTTGTGTCTATATCCCTTTTTATATCCTCTTCAGTTTCGTTCACAGCTGCGTTTTTAGCAGGGTCAATTCCTGCAAGCTCGCAATACTTTGTGAATGCTTCTTTTGTTATTTCCTTTATTGCTTTTATATCATCATAAGTTGCCCTTCGTACTACAAACTCCATTATATACTGCCCCCTCTCTGCATAATTATAAATTAAAAAGAATAAAAATGCAAGTATATATCTGTAGATAAAATTAAAAAAATGTGCTAAAATGAATAAAGAATCAATGTTCTTAAGAAAAAATCTTAAGGAATAGAAAGGGCTTGATAGGAAGTTGAGAATTTTAGGAATAGACCCAGGAATTGCACTAACTGGATATGGATTAGTTGAATTTAAGGGAAATTCATTATTCAGAGTAATTGATTTTGGCAAGATTGAAACATCAAGTGAGATGAGAAAGTCACTGCGGCTTTTTCACCTGCACAATGAGCTTACTTCAATTATTACACTTTACCAGCCAGATGTGGTTGCAATTGAAGAGCTTTTTTTTAATAAAAATTCTAAAACTGCAATTTCGGTAGGAGAGGCAAGAGGTGTAATTATTCTAACATGTGTTCAAAATAGTCTGAATGTTTATGAATACACACCTCTTCAAGTAAAGCAAGCAATAACAGGATATGGCAAAGCAGACAAGACCCAGATTCAAAAAATGGTAAAGATGTTACTTAATTTACCTGATATTCCAAAACCTGACGATGTTGCAGATGCGTTAGCTGTTGCTATTTGTCATGCTCTTTGGAGCTGTTCTTATGTAACTCAGGAGGAAAGGATATGATAGATTCGATTGTTGGAGTTATTGAAGAGATTCAGAACAATTTTATACTATTGAATTACAAAAACGTTATTTTAAAGATTTTTTGCAATACATCACAATTTTTTGGCTTAATTGGCCAAGAAAAGAGAATTTACGTACATATAAAATTCAACGAAAGTTTATCTGAGCTTGAGTGCTATGGATTTTTAACAAAAGAGGAAAGAGAGCTTTTTTTAAAGCTCCAAAGAGTCAGCGGCATTGGTGCAAAGCTTGCATTGCAGATAATCTCAACAATACCATATGAAGAACTTATCATAGAGATTGCAAAGGGCAATAGCTCAAGACTTGAAAAGGTAAAAGGTATTGGCAAGAAGACTGCAAGTAGGATAATTTTAGAGCTCAAAGAGACACTGAAAAAGGAGTTTAAAATAGAAAGCAGCCAAGCAATCAAAAAAGAAGATTCAAAACTTGAAGAGATTTCGCTTGCTCTTTTGTCGTTAGGATATGAAATGGATGAGATAAATGAGGTTTTATCGTCAGAGGATTTTTCAAGCCTTTCTATTGAAGATGGAATAAAAGAGGCGTTAAGACGTCTCTCAAGACTTTAAATATAAATTTTTCGTTTAAAGGAATGAAATAACATGGAAAGATTATTGGATGCAAAACTTAGCATAGAGGATTTAAATGAAGAATCACTAAGACCAAGGACATTGGATGAGTATATTGGGCAGCAAAAGGTAAAAGAGAAGATAAGAATTTTCATTGAAGCTGCAAAAAAAAGGAAAGAGCCGCTTGACCATGTACTTTTGTATGGACCACCAGGGCTTGGCAAGACAACCTTAGCAAATGTTATAGCACATGAGATGGGAGTTGATATTAAAGTAACCTCCGGACCTGCAATTGAAAAAGCAGGTGATTTGGTTGCCATACTTACCAATATCGGAGAAAACAATATTTTATTCATAGACGAGATTCACAGACTAAATAGAACCATTGAAGAGGTCTTATATCCTGCAATGGAAGACCTGAAAGTGGATATAGTAATTGGCAAAGGTCCATCTGCCAAAACAATTAGACTTTCAATACCGCCGTTTACCTTGATTGGTGCAACAACAAGAGCAGGGCTTTTATCATCACCTTTGAGAAACAGGTTTGGTATAATTGAAAGGCTTGATTATTATACAATAGAGGAGCTAAGTCAAATAATAAAACGATCTGCTTCTATTTTGAAATGTGATATAGACGATAGAGCTTGTATTGAGATAGCAAAGCGTTCAAGAGGAACACCAAGAGTTGCAAACAGGCTACTCAAAAGGATTAGAGATTTTGCAATGGTAAAGTACGATGGAATTATCACGTATGAAGTTGCAGTTGAAGGGCTTGAGATGTTTGAAGTTGATGAACTTGGGCTTGACATTGTTGACAGGAACATCTTAGAAGCTATAATATACAAATTTGGCGGTGGACCTGTAGGACTTTCAACAATTGCGGCCGCAATTGGTGAAGATGAAGGTACAATTGAAGATATTTACGAGCCATATCTAATTCAAGAGGGATTTTTGGTAAAAACTGCACGTGGGAGAGTTGCAACCCAAAAAGCAATAACTCATATCGCAAAGTCGAAGTTTGGCGGTGACAAGAGATGAAGATTTTAATGCATACATGCTGTGGGCCTTGCAGTATCTATCCTCTTGACAAGCTTACAGAGGAAGGACATGAAGTCTATGGGCTTTTTTACAATCCTAATATTCACCCATACACAGAGTTTAAGAATAGATTAGATGCTGCAAAGAAGTTTTATGAAATAAGAGGGAATAAGCTGATTGTATTGGAAGAGTATCCGCTTGAGGAATTTTTGCGAAACTGCGCATTTAGAGAAAATTCAAGATGTGTTTATTGCTACAGTACAAGACTTGAAAAGACTGCTTCAGTTGCAAAAAGAAGCGGATTTGACGCTTTTACAACCTCACTTTTAGTAAGTCCATACCAAAAACACGATTTAATAAAAAAACTTGGTGAGGATATTGCAGAGCGTTATGGAATAGAGTTTTATTACAGAGACTTCAGAGAAGGCTTTAGAGAAGGAAGACAAAAAGCAAGAGAACTTGGACTATATCTTCAGAAATATTGCGGTTGTATCTATAGCGAAAAAGAGAGGTTTTACAAAGAAACAAAAAATAATCAATAAAGGATGGCAAAATGCTAAATGAAGATGGTCAAAGAAAAATTTTTCTATTGTAATTGAGAAGCTCAAATGCTATAATATTGAATGTTATTGCGCTCGCAAAGGGTAAAATGCTCCCGTAGCGGCGTGAAAGATGTGATTTATTTGAGAAATTTTAAAAGCAGGAGGTATAGAAGAGAGGATGTATGCAATAATAGAGACTGGCGGAAAGCAGTATAAAGTGCAAGAAGGCGATGTTTTAAAGGTTGAAAAGCTAAATGCAGATGTTGACAGTGTGATTAAGATTGACAAAGTGCTTGCTATTTCATCTGATGATGGGTTTGTGGTAGGCAAACCTTATGTTGATGGTGCTTATGTAGAAGCAAAGGTTTTAGAGCATGCTAAAGATAAGAAAATCATAGTATTTACCTATAAGTCAAAGACAGGGTATCACAGAAAACTTGGTCACCGTCAGTGGTATACAAAGCTTCAGATAACAAAGATTGTAAAATAGATTCTAAAGATTTTCAAAAGAATTCAAAATGATTATAGCAACCTTTTTTAAACGGAAAAAGATAGGATATTATTACAAAGTAGTTGTAAAAGGGCATAGTGGTTTTGCACCACGTGGGAAAGACATTGTATGTAGCGCAGTCTCAAGTGTAATTCTTGCAAATGTAAACGGGTGCATAGAAATATTAAAGGCAGTCCACAGAATAAAACAGGAAAGTGGATATTTAGAGTTTGAAATTATAGATGAAAATGAAAATGTTTTAAAGGAAAGTTCGCTGCTTTTGCAAACAGCGTATTTGGCTTTAAAAGAAATAGAATCTCAATATCCCAAATATGTTAAAGTGGAGGTGAAAGAAGATGAAATTGGTATTTGACATTCAGCTGTTTGCACACAAGAAAGCTGGCGGTTCAACAAGAAACGGAAGAGATAGCGAGTCGAAAAGACTTGGTGTTAAAAGGTCAGATGGCCAGTTTGTTTTAGCAGGCAATATCTTGGTAAGACAGAGAGGGACTAAATTCCACCCAGGCAAGAACGTTGGTCGTGGCGGAGATGATACATTGTTTGCCTTGGTAAACGGTTATGTAAAGTTTGAGACAAAACGTGGAAGAAAGTTTGTATCAGTTATTCCAGCCGAAGAGATGGTAGCTGTTCAATAATTCAAAAATAGTATGACTTTTTAAAAAGAGGCAAACTTAATTGAAGGTTTGTCTCTTTTTTTGTATCTTGAGAAATGATTCCTAATAGAGTTTTTCAAATAAGAGGTGAATTTTATGTTTGTAGATGTTGCTAAAATTTACGTAAAAGCAGGGGACGGCGGAGATGGTATAGTTGCGTTCAGGCGGGAGAAGTACGTTCCAGCAGGAGGTCCTGCAGGAGGAGATGGTGGAAAAGGCGGAGATGTAATATTTGTTGCAGACAGAGAACTCAACACCCTGCTTGATTTTAAATACAAAAGACATTACAAGGCTCAAAACGGTGAGCGTGGCGGACCTAACAATATGCACGGCAAAGACGGTGAGGATTTGATAATAAAGGTTCCTGTTGGAACTGTGATAAAAGATGCTGAAACTGGTGAGATAATTGCTGACCTGTCGAGAGAAGGCGACAGAGCAATTGTTGCACATGGTGGTAGAGGTGGCAGAGGAAATGCACATTTTGCAACAGCAACAAGACAAACACCAAGGTTTGCCGAGGTTGGGGAGAAAGGGGACGAGCTTTGGGTAATTTTGGAATTAAAAGTTTTAGCAGATGTTGGGCTCATCGGCTATCCCAATGTTGGAAAGTCAACCTTCTTGTCCGTTGCAACAAATGCAAGACCTGAGATAGCAAACTATCCATTTACAACAAAGTATCCAAACCTTGGAATTGTATATATTAGCGAGGGTGAAAGTTTTGTTCTTGCCGACATTCCGGGGCTTATTGAAGGTGCAAGCGAAGGAGCAGGTCTGGGGCATCAGTTTTTGCGACATGTTGAAAGAACAAAGGTCTTGATTCATATTGTTGATGTGTCGGGAAGCGAAGGAAGGGAGCCTGTTGAAGATTTTATAAAAATCAATGAGGAGCTTAAAAAATACAGTTCAGATCTTGCACAAAAGCCTCAAATTGTTGCTGCAAACAAGATGGACCTTCCTGATGCACAGGCGTATTTTGAACTTTTCAAAAGTGAGATTGAAAAGATGGGGTATGAAGTGTATCCCATCTCTGCTGCAACTGGCATGGGTGTAAAAGAGGTTTTAAAAAGAGCTTATGAACTTTTAAAGCAGCAAAAGGCAGCTGAAAATGAACAAGAGGATGCAAAGCCGCGGACGTTTGTGTACTATAAGAAAAAGGATGTAAAGCCGCTAACTATCAGAAAAGAAAATGGTATATATATTGTAGAAGGAACAGTTGTAGAAAAGGTTGCAAGAAACATAGTTTTAAATGACCATGACTCATTCAGGTATTTTCAAAATTTCTTAAACAAGCTTGGTGTCTTTGACAAGTTAAGAGAGATGGGAATCCAGGATGGCGACATTGTGAGGATACTTGATGTTGAGTTTGAATATTATGAATAAGTTTTAGATTTATCATAAAAATGGATATAGACAAAACAGCAAAAATGGGTTAAAATAATTGACAAGCAAAAAGAAATTCTTAAAAGGTTTGGAGGTTATCTTTTCTAAATGGAGTGCATCAATTGTGGGAACTGCAAGGTAGGTAATACCACATACTTTTGTTTTAAGGAAAACGGGTTTGTTGTGGATGTATCAAAACAAATGGTAGTTGAGAAGGTAAGAAGCGGTTGGAAAAAGGGGGATCCAGAGTACGAGAAGCAGCGGCGAAGGTCAAGAAAAGAAGTAGAAGTGTAAAGATAAAAAACGCCGGCAGAAAGGCAAGTTCCTTTCTGCCGTTTTAGTTTTATGGGGAGGTGTGAAGAATGCTTTCATCCAAACAAAGAGCAAAACTAAGGTCAATGGCAAATGCTTTAGATGCAATAGTTCACATTGGCAAAGAAGGAATTACTGACAGGGTATTAAGACAGATAGACGAAGCACTTTGTGCCAGAGAGCTTATCAAAATTTCAATTGAGAAGAATTGCAAAATAGAACCAAAAGAGGCGATAGCTATAGTTTGTGAAAAACTAAATGCTGAGCCTGTACAGGTAATTGGCAGAAAGATTGTTATTTACAGAAGGTCAGAAGAAAACCCGAGAATTCAGATTTAAAAAGTAGAGTATTGACCCTGGTAATATAATTTGATATAATCTAAAGCAATACAATTGAATATTATCAAAATTACTTCTTATCAAGAGTGGCGGAGGGACTGGCCCAATGAAGCCCGGCAACCGGAAAAAGGTAGGGGTGCCCTTTTTCTTGGTGCCAATTCCAGCAGGTATTTTTAAAATACCTGGCAGATAAGAAGTAAGAAGATTTTGAAAAAAGTCTTCTTGTAGCTTATCTGCAGGAAGACTATTTTTTTATCTTTTTTGAAAACCAGGATATTATAAAAATTAACGAAAGGGGAAAAGAGAAGATGGAAGAAAGAAAATACGGTTTTGATACTCTTCAACTTCATGCAGGGCAGTTTGTTGATAGAGAGACAAAATCAAGAGCTGTTCCAATTTACCAGACAACCTCTTACATTTTCGATACACCTGAAGAGGCAGCAGACCTGTTTGCACTCAAAAAAGCGGGAAATATATATACACGAATAGGAAATCCGACCACTGATGTTTTGGAAAAAAGAATTGCTGCACTTGATGGTGGTGTTGGAGCTGTTGCTACCTCTTCAGGGCAAGCTGCTATCACTTATGCGATTTTGAACATCGCAAAAAGTGGGGATGAGGTTGTAGCTGCTTCGACTTTGTACGGCGGGACATATACACTATTTGCTCACACATTAAGAAAACTTGGCATCACAGTAAAATTTGTAAACCCTGACTATCCAGAAGAATTTGAAAAAGCAATAACAGATAAGACAAAAGCCATTTTTGTTGAAACTCTTGGCAACCCTAATATAAACATTCCGGATTTTGAAGCAATAGCAGATATTGCCCATAAAAATGGAATTCCTTTTATTGTAGACAACACATTTGCAACACCTTATTTGTTCAGACCAATTGAACATGGTGCAGACATTGTTGTATACTCAATGACAAAGTTTTTAGGTGGACATGGGACGTCAATTGCTGGTATTGTAGTTGACTCTGGAAAATTTGAATGGAATGAGAAATTTCCAGACTTAACTAAGCCAGATCCGAGTTATCACGGTCTTGTTTATGCAAAAGAATTTGGAAATGCTGCATACATCGCAAAGCTAAGACTTACGCTCTTGCGCGACATTGGTGCATGCATTTCGCCGTTTAATTCGTTCTTGATACTTCTTGGTGTTGAGACGCTATCTTTGAGGATGCAAAAGCATGTTGACAACGCAATGAAATTGGCAAAGTATTTAAATGAACACCCAAAAGTGGAGTGGGTAAACTACCCGGCCTTAGAGGACAACAAATACTATGACCTTTACAAAAAATACCTGCCAAAAGGGCCAGGTGCTATCTTTACATTTGGACCAAAAGGCGGATATGAAGCAGCAAAGAAAATAATTAATAATGTTAAGCTGTTCTCACACTTAGCAAATGTTGGAGATGCAAAATCGCTTATTATTCATCCTGCTTCAACCACTCATCAGCAGCTTTCAGAAGAAGAGCAAAGGGCAGCTGGAGTTCTGCCAGAGATGATAAGATTGTCTGTTGGTATTGAAGATATTGACGATTTAATATATGATATTGAGAGTGCACTAAATAAAATTTAAAATAGTGAATATAAGCCCTATCATCTGCTGCATGAAAGATTGCTCCAGAAGAAGGTTAAAAATTGATATAAGAGGCAATCTTTCATACATTTTAAATAAGCTTCAATGTGGGGGTATAAGAGATTGGAGAAGTTTGAGTTTTGGGAAGAGGGCTATAAAAAGTTTGTAAAGTTCGCACACAACAAGGATTTTGTATTAGAAAGTGGCAAGAGATTTGGACCAATAACAGTTGCATATGAGACATATGGTGAAATTAACAAAGAAAAAAATAACATAATTTTAATAACTCATGCCCTGACAGGCGATTCACATGTTGCAAAACACTCAGAAGATGATCCCAAACCCGGTTGGTGGGACAAGTTTGTCGGCCCTGGCAAGATGTTTGACACAAATAAGTACTTTATTATCTGCTCAAATGTTCTTGGTGGCTGTCAGGGAACAACAGGACCATCTTCCATTGACCCTGAAACAGGCAAACCCTATGGTGCACGATTTCCAATTATAACCATAAAAGACATGGTAAACGTTCAGAGAAAGCTTATGGAGGCCCTTGGGATAGATCATATTCTCTGTGTTGTTGGTGGGTCAATGGGCGGTATGCAAGCTTTGGAGTGGGCTGTAAGTTACCCGGATTTTATGGACGGTGTTATAAACATTGCATCACCCCTTAAGCTCAATGCGCAGTCAATTGCATTTAATGAAGTTATGAGAAGGGCTATTATGGCAGACCCTAACTGGAACAATGGTGATTATTATGACAAGACAGGTCCTGCTCAAGGTCTTTCTATTGCAAGGATGCTTGGTATGATAACTTATCAGTCAGACAAACTAATGGATAGAAAGTTCAATCGCAGAATGAAAGACCCTGTTGAGAGCTTTTTTGAGTCTTTTAACACAGAATTTGAGGTGGAAAGTTATCTACACTATCAAGGTATGAAACTTGTTCAGAGATTTGATGCAAACACCTACCTTTATCTTACACGTGCGATGGACCTTTACGATTTAGAGAGAACATATGGTAGTGAAGAGGAAGCACTCAAAAGAATTAAGGCAAAGTTTCTCTTGATAGCTATAACCTCTGATATTCTCTTTCCAATCAGCCAAATGAGATATATGAGAGATAAACTAAAAGAAGCTGGTGTTGATTTGATTTACAAAGAGATTGAGTCTGACTATGGTCATGATTCATTCTTAGTGGAAGAGGAGAAATACAGGCACATAATTACTGAATTTTTAGAATTACTATATAACAAGGAGATGATAAAATGATTTTGACAATCCTGGGTGCAAGAGGTCCATATCCTGCCAAAGATGAGGCAACGTCTGGTTACCTGCTAAAAACAAAAAGTGCAAATATTCTTATAGATTGTGGAAGCGGTATTTTGGCAAGGCTATTAAACTATATTGCTTTTGACGATATTTCTTTTATAATATGCTCGCATCTTCACGCTGACCACACAAGTGATTTAGGGGTTTTGAGATACTACTTTGCATCCCGTGGTAAAGAGATAGATCTTTTTATTCCATCTGAGCCACAAGAGGAGTATAACTTAATTAGAAAAGGTGTTTACAAGATTAAAAATATCGAAGAAAACTTGCAAACCCAAATAGAAAATATTAAGCTTTCCTTTTTTGAAGGGCAGCATCCATATAAGAGTTTTGCTGTGAGAGTAGAAGAGGAAGGAAAAGTGTTTGTGTTCTCTGGTGATACAGGGTACAAAGAGGATTTTGTAAAGTTTTGCAGCGGTGCAGATTTGCTTTTGCTAAATGCAGCATATACCGATGAAGAGATTGAAAAGATTGAGGAGTCAAAGAGATACCATATGAGTCCAAAACAGGCAGCAATGGTGGCAAAAGAAGCTGGAGCCAAACTTTTAGTCTTGACACATCTAAAGCCTGAGTGCGATGAGCAAAAACATTTGGCAGCGGCAAAAGAGATTTTTAATAATGTAGTTCTTGCAACAAAAGAAAAAATAATAGAATTTTAGTAGGATCAAAATAAGGAACTTTCAATATATGTTTGCTGATGCTCACAGTGACACATTGACAGAAAGCTTTTTAAAAGGTCAAAGTTTATACCAAAATTCTCTTCAGTTTGACTTAAAAAGAGCTGAAGAAGTTGGGGTAGAACTTCAGTACATGGCAGTATGGCAGGATACAAGACAAAAAGATATTGATTTTATGAAGAACATATTTTCGATATTAGATTTTTAAAAGACTATGATGTAAACATTATTGGAAAAACAAATACTGTTGTTGAAGATAAACTAAATGTTGTTATAGCTATTGAGGATATTTCGTTTGTAAATAGTCTTGAGGATGTTGAGATACTAAAAGAAAATGGAATAATATCTGCCACGCTTTCGTGGAATCACAAAAATAAACTGTGTGGCGGTGCTTACGAAGACGGTAATCTTAGCAGTTTTGGTAAAGAGATTTTGAAAAAACTGTTGGACCTGAACTTTATCATTGACCTTGCACATGCACCACCAAGGACTTTTTTTGACGTTGTAGCTGTTGTTGATAGGCCATTTATAGTAAGTCATTCAAACTGCTGGGCGCTTTGCAACCATCCACGAAATCTTACAGATGAGCAGTTAAAAGATTGTAGGAAATTTTAATGGTTTGATTGGGATAAGCTTTTATTCGCCTTTTTTAAGTGAAAGCTTTGCCACAATTGAAGACATTGCAAGGCATATAGCACATGTCTCCCAGCTCACTGGCCACAAGCATGTGTGTTTGGATTCTGACTTTGACGGTGCAGACCAATTTGCAGATGGTATAAATGGGGTCGAGGATTTGCCAAAAATAAAAGAGGTGCTTCAGTGGATTTGGATTTACCGATGAAGAGATTTTTGATATCCTTTACAATAACCTTTTTAGCTTTACTTACGAATTTCTAAAATGAAATTTTTTTATTTAAAACTTGCGTTTTTACAATCTTAAATCCTATTTTTTCGTAACATTGATATTGAAAAATGCATATAAATATGATATAGTATTGCAAAAACAAGTTGAAAGGGCGAAGGGAGAAAGGATGAAGTATTCACAGAGAGCGCTAAGTATTTCAGCATCACCAACCTTAGCAATAGACACTTTGGCAAAAAAATTAAAAGAATCTGGGGAAAATGTAATTGGTTTTGGTGCAGGTGAACCTGATTTTGACACACCTGAAAACATAAAATATGCAGCAATTGCTGCCATTGTTAAAGGATACACAAAGTACACACCGGTTGCGGGGATTGCCTGTTTAAAAGAGGCGGTTGCAAAGTATTATAATGAAAATTATGGAATTTCTTATTCTGCAGATGAAATAGTCATTTCAAATGGTGCAAAGCACTCTCTGATGAATGTTTTTTTTGCTCTCTTGAATGAAGGTGATGAGGTACTCCTTCCATCTCCATATTGGGTTACATATCCAGAGCTTATTAAACTTGCAGGTGGTAAGGTTATAGTTGTGCCAACAACAAAAGAGTCAAATTACAAGGTAAATATAAAAGATTTACAAAAGTATCTCACATCTAGAACAAAAGCACTTGTTTTAAATTCTCCATCCAATCCAACTGGAATGGTTTATACATATGAAGAGTTAAAAGAGATTGTAGAATTTTGTATACAGAATGAAGTATTCATTATTTCAGATGAGATTTATGACAAACTCATATATGATGGACAAAAGCATGTTTCACCAGCTTCTTTCGGTGATAAGGCAAAAGATCTGACCATAATTGTAAATGGTGTTTCAAAGTCTTATGCAATGACAGGCTGGAGAATTGGGTATACTCTCTCAAACAAGGATTTAGCAAAGATTATAACAAACCTTCAGAGCCACACAACCTCAAATCCTAATTCAATTGCGCAGTATGCTGCATATGAAGCCTTGAGTGGTCCTCAAGAAAGTCTTAAGAAGATGGTAGAAGAGTTTGCAAAAAGAAGAGATTTGATATATGAGCTTGTAAATGGGATTGAGGGTTTAAGTAGCGTAAAACCCCAAGGCGCATTTTATATTTGGGTTGACTTGTCAGGCGTTATTGAGAAAAGTTTTGACGGGAAAGTTATAGACAGTGCAAATACCTTTGCAAAGCTTCTTTTAGAAAATGAAAAAGTTGCAGTTGTTCCAAGCGAAGGATTTGGTATGGAAAATCATATGAGGCTTTCGTATGCTACATCTGTGCAGAATATTAAAGAAGGCTTGGCAAGAATAAAGAGGTTTGTTGAAAAGCTCAAATAAAGGTATAATGAAGAGTAGAAAAAACTAAAGCTAAACAGGGGAAGTGAGAAAAGTTGCACCACATTTATGAGACGCCACTTAACTCACGTTATGCAAGCGAGGAGATGAAAAGACTTTTTTCAGATGACACAAGATTTAAACTTTGGCGAAAACTGTGGATTGCTTTGGCAGAGGCACAAAAAGAGCTGGGACTTGACATCTCTGATGAACAAATAGAAGAGATGAAAAAGTATGTCGATAGCATAAACTATGATGTGGCAAGACAAAAGGAAAAAG
Source organism: Caldicellulosiruptor naganoensis (assembly GCF_026914285.1). NCBI lineage: Bacteria > Bacillati > Bacillota > Caldicellulosiruptorales > Caldicellulosiruptoraceae > Caldicellulosiruptor > Caldicellulosiruptor naganoensis. Next base: position 1,710,045 of record NZ_CP113864.1, on the reverse strand, counting down.
AACTTCGTCATGATGTAATGGCACATATTCATGCATTTGGCGAGCAGGCAAAAAAGGCAAGACCAATTATCCACCTTGGCGCAACAAGCTGCTTTGTGACAGACAATGCGGATATCATCATAATGTATGAGGCAATGAAGCTTATTAGAAAAAAGCTTGTCAGCTGCATAAAGGTGTTGTCTGAATTTGCTTTAAAATACAAAGACATGCCAACATTAGGATTTACACACTTTCAGCCTGCTCAGCTAACAACAGTTGGTAAAAGGGCAATGCTGTGGGTCCAGGACCTGGTGATGGACCTACAATTTTTAGAGTATGTAATGGACCACACTTATTTAAGAGGCGTGAAGGGGACAACTGGTACACAAGCAAGTTTCATGGCTCTTTTTGATGGTGATGAAGAAAAGGTAAAAAAGCTTGATCAGCTTGTTTGTCAAAAGATGGGATTTGAAAAGAGTTTTCCTCTTACATCCCAGACATATCCAAGGAAATTTGATTATTTAGTTTTATCAATGCTTGCATCAATTGCACAAAGCGCTTATAAATTTGCAAACGATATAAGGCTTTTGCAGCACTTAAAAGAGATAGAGGAACCTTTTGAGAACACCCAGGTCGGTTCGTCAGCAATGGCGTATAAGAGAAACCCTATGAGATGTGAGAGAATCTGTGCCTTGGCAAGGTATATAATGGTCAACATTCAAAATCCACTGTTTACAGCATCCGTACAATGGCTGGAGCGTACTTTGGACGACTCTGCAAACAGGCGAATTGCAATCCCTGAGGCGTTTTTAGCAACCGATGCTATTTTGAATCTTTATCACAACGTTGCAAGCGGTCTTGTTGTGTATGAGAATATGATAAAAAGGCATATTGAACAAGAACTTCCATTTATGGCAACAGAGAATATACTCATGGAAGCAGTAAAACGTGGCGGTGATAGGCAGGATTTGCATGAAAAGATTAGAAGGTATTCCATGCAAGCTGCTCAAAATGTCAAGGAATTTGGAAAGGAAAATAACCTGATTGAACTTATTTCAAACGATCCAAGCTTTGGGCTTTCAAAAGAAGAAATTGAAACTATTTTAGACCCTAAAAAGTTTGTAGGAAGAGCACCATCTCAGGTAAAAGAATACTATGAGGAATATGTAAAACCAATATTGCAAAAGTACAAGGATGACCTTGATTTTGAGTCCCAAGTAGAGATTTAAAAATGGGAGTTTAAAGAGGCTGTCCAAAAACAATAATTTTTAATAACCAAAATCAAGCATTTGATGGTATTTAATGTTAATATTGAACTATGCAGTAAAAAGCAAGAGGGTTGGCTGGCAATTTTGCCCCAACCCCCTATTATTATCTTCGCCAATCTTTCTATGTTATAGGCAATACAAACCAAACTCTACTTTAGCTTCACACCCTTCATACCCCTGAGCAGGAATCTCCTAAACCCTTTATTGTTCTTTATTATCCCAAATACTGTCTCAACTTCTATCTTCCTTTTTTCGTAAATCTCTTCGCCTTCTCTACTTAACAGCCTTTGCCTCACCTCTTCCTTCAATTTCTCTAACCTCGGTCTTATACTAAATCTCTTCTTCCATCTCTTACCTTTATAACATTTTTCTCTGTGTTCACAACCATTACAAATATCTTCACATTGATATACCTTCTCATAACTTACAAATCCTCTCTCATTTGCACTTATCTTCGGATATAAGTATTTCACCTTCTTACCAGCAGGACAAATATATGCATCTTCTTCAGCTATGTACTCCCAGTTCCTTACATTGAAAATATCCTTCTTAAATCTTCTTGTCTGTTCCAAGTCAAATGTGCTATACTTAATGTAGCTATTTATGCCACATTCTTTCAGATGAAGGTAGTTTTCTTCAGACCCATAGCCACTGTCTGCTACAATGTTCTTTGGCATGAAACCTGTTATCTTCGTCACAAGCTCAAGGTGTTCCTTTAGACAGACAGTGTCTGTGGGACTTTGGTGGATGCTAAAACCTATGACAAATCGGTTCTGTGTGCCGATTTGTACATTATACCCGGGTTTTAGCATCCCATTTTTCATATGGTCATCCTTCATCCTCATAAATGTGGCATCATTGTCTGTTTTTGAAAAACTATTCCTGCCATTTAAGATCTGCTCATAAGACTCATATTTCTTGAGTCTTAATACGCAGTTGTTTTGGAGAGTTTTTACAAGCTTTTTCACTCTCCTTTCTTTCCTTTTGCTCCCAAAGTTAGCTTCTGCTATCTTTTGGGAGAGTTCTTCAACTTTTTGTTCAAGCTCTTGGCTATCATAATCAGCTTCTAAATTGACATCCAACTCGCCAAGAATTCTGTCTTCTTCCTCATTTATCCTCTCTATTTCATTAAGAATTTCTCTTACTTTTTCTCTTAATTTCTTTTTGTATGTTCTTGTACTTCTTGCCCATACAAATGTATACTTGTTCGCATTTGCTTCAATCTTTGTCCCGTCAAGGTAGTAATACTCAAAGTTTACATACCCCAGTTTTACAAGAAGTTCAATAACTTGTGCGAAAATCTCTTCAATGCAATCACCTATTATCTCTTTTCTGAATCTATTGATAGTTCTGAAATCAGGGGTTTGAAGTTTTGAAAGCCACATAAAGGTTATATTCTCTTGAAGTGCTTTTGCTATCTTTCTTGAAGAGTATATCCCCTGTATGTAAGCATAGATAAGTACTTTCAAAAGCATCAAAGGATGGTAGCTGGAAGTCCCACCACCTTTGTATTTCTCTACTATGGTTGAGATATCTATTTTATCAATGATTTTATCGATTGCTCTTACTAGATGAGTTTGAGGGATAAAGGCTTCAGGGTCGATTGGCATTATTAATTGGTTGGGGTTATATTCTTTGAAGACTATTTTATCATGTTTGCGTGGCATATTAATCCTCCTTATGTAATCATTTCTGAGATATTATATCATAAATATCTCACAATGTAAATACAGTAAAAATAAAGAGGCTATCACCTCATCTTTTTAGACAGCCTCTAATTAGTGTTATACCTTGAACACTTCAACCTTTTTCATCATATCCTCAGCTAAGCTTTCTAATCTTTTCATTGTACTTGCAATTGTCTGGGCAGCTGCAGTTTGCTCTTCTGTTGATGCAGCTGTCTGCTCGGTTGCTGCAGCAGTCTCCTGAGCAATACTTGCAATATTGGAGATTTCAGTTGATATAGATAAGATATCTTGTGTTGATGCTTGAATACTTTGGTTTATTTCTTCAAATATTTCTATGAGCTTTTTGGTAAGTTCTATAATCTGACTATAAGCTTGTTTTGTGTCGTTTGTGATCTCATCTTGTTTTTTGAGAGCATCTTCAAAACTGCTAAAACCTGCTGTAAGGTTTTCTACATTTGCTTGGATGTTTTTGAGAAGATTACCTATCTGTTTTGCTGAACTTGATGTCTGGTCAGAAAGTTTTCTAATCTCGTTTGCAACAACCATGAATCCTTTTCCTGCCTCACCTGCTCTTGAGGCTTCAATTGATGCATTTAGAGCCAAGAGATTTATCTCTTTTGAAAGGTTGCTTATAAAAGATGTTATCTGGACAATCTCTGTGCTCATAGAAGAAAACTGATTCATCAAACTTTCAACCTTTTGCCAAATCTCTTTGACGTTTTTCATATTTTCTTCCTGGGAGTTAATAAGTAAGTTTCCTTCATTAATTGTGTTGAACACTGTCTGCGCATAGGAGTAAGACTCTTTCATTTTTTCAGAGATAACTTCAATAACCTCTGAAAGTTTGTTTAATCTTTGGCTTGATTGTTCAATAGAATTTGCCTGTTCAGTACTTCCTTTTGCAACATCAGAAATTGCTAAAGCTATTTGCTCAGAGACGTTTGCAATCTCATTTGAAGCAGATGTGAGCTCCTTTGCAGCTTCAAATACAGATAAAGAGACCTGTTTTATCTGTGATATCATATCTTTCATGTTTTGGCTCATGTTGCTGAAAGTTCTTGCAACCTTGCCAATTTCATCATTATAGCTTGTATTTAAGCCTTTATTTAAAGAAAGGTCAAATTTTGATAAAGACTCAGCAAATTCTTCAACTTGTTTTAGTCTTTGGCTGATCGAAATTGTTATTAGAAATATTATCAAAAAGCATATTAAAAGCACAAAAAGTGTTATCATTCTCAGGCTGTTTTTTATATTATTCTCATATGCAACTAAATCGTCTATGTAAACGCCTGTTCCTAAAACCCAGCCCCATGGTTTAAATAATACAACATAAGACTTTTTTGGAAAATTATTGTTTGAATTAGGCTTCGTCCATTGATATTTTACAAAACCTTCTCCTTTTTTCTTTACAACATCTACCATAGCTACAAATAACTTAAACCCTGTTGGATCTTTGTAGTCAGATAAATCTTGACCTTCTAACTCTTGGTTGAATGGGTGCATTATCATCTTTGGTTGTAAATCATTTATCCAGATGTAACCATTGCTGTTGTATCTAAGACCGCGGATAATTTCTTTTGCTGTCTGCTGTGCTTGAGATTCACTAAGTTTCCCGGATTTTTGGAGAGCATACTGGCTTTCACATATTGAAATTGCAACTTGGACGATGTTTTTGAGCTTACTTTCGACTTGTGACTCAATTGTTTTTGTAACAGAAGGAATAAAATAAATTTCAAAAATTAATATAAAAGCTAAAAAGACGAAGGCAAAAAGCAAAATGAGCTTTGTTCTGAGTTTTATGTTTTTTACCAAAAAAGCCACCCCGCTTTTCCAAAATATAGTTTTTGTTTTGTTCTACCATAATTTTTATCACTTTAAAATAGGCTTCAAACAAAAAATTCAGAGAAAGTACTTTAGCTTTGTATAATTTTAGTAAGCTCTTCATATAAGCTACTTAATACATTTTGATAATCCTTTTCGCCCATTTCAACGACTTCCATAAGTCTTTCAAGATTTCTTGTTGTCTCTTCGTTTATATAATCTTGGTAGTGTTGTGCAAGGTAAGAATACACTTTTCTTCCAAGTGCAGTTGAACGAATCCTTCTATATTGATCTTCAAATACATATCCTCTTTTGAAAAGGGTCTCAACCATTTTAGCATACGTGGATGGTCTTCCTATATTCTTTTGTTTCATCTCATCAATGAGCATTGCTTGGGTGAAAAGAGGGGTTGTGTGCTTCTTGTAGTTTTTCTTTTCTGTTATTTGGTATTCTCCACTTTCAAATTTTGAAAAAATCTGAATTGGATTGAACAAGAGCCACCCCTCTTCTATCACCCCAATGGGCATTTCTTTTTCTATTTCTTGTTTGTCAAACCTGAAAATTAGTTTTTGGTATTTTACAAGAGGGTTTTTCATCTGGCTTGTGAAAAATCTATTGAATATAAGTTCGTACACCTTAATATGATTAGCTGTCAAACCCTGAGCAAGTCTTTCACTTGACAGCTCTTTTAACTCCAAAGGTGAAATTGGCTTAACAGGTCTTATTGCCTCGTGCGCACCTTCTGACCCGAAACTTCGGCCTACAAACAAGTCCCTTTTGCCTATCTTTTCTAAGTATAATCTTGCCACATTTTGGCCTGTGAGTGATATTCTATTTGAATCAGTTCTGTGATAGGTTATAAACCCATGCTCAAATAAAAACTGTAAAATCTCCATGATTTCCTGCACGCTAAGGTTTAATTTTTGTGATGCATAAGACAGAAGTGTGGGTGTATTAAATGGCAAAATAGTCTCAAGCTCTTTTTCATTTTCTTCCACTACCTCTACTAATACCTTGTTGCCATCTATTTTGCCTTCTGCCTCAAATCCAAACCCATTTTCAAATCTCACAAAAGTAAATTCTTTTTGACTCTTTGCATATTCCTTTTCCCTTTCTATAATCCAGCCAAGGACAGTAGATTGCACTCTTCCTGCAGATAAATTATAGCTTTTAAAATTTTTCTGAAGCTTTGAACTCAGTTCAAAACCGACCCACCTGTCTTCAATTCTACGTACAATCTGAGATTTTACAAGGTTTGCATTAAAATCGCGCTGGTTTTTTATAGCACTTTCAAAACCAAATTTTGTTATTTCGTGCATTTCAATTCGTCTTAAGTTCGGATTGACAGGTTTTAGATACTGGGATATATCCCATGAAATCTTCTCGCCCTCAACATCAGGGTCTGTTGCAACTAAAACTTCGTCTACTTCAGCTGCTATCTCACGAAGCACCTTTAATATCTCCTTTTTGTCATCAATCTTATCAGAGCCACATTTAGGACATGAAGGATACTCATCAGTAAACTGTGTACCACAGCTTGTACAGCGTTTGATAGAGTTATAGTACGGGATAAAATTGCCGTTTGATATTTCTACCCCATGCACTCCTGTTTTTGTATCAAGGTCATACACATGTCCTTTTGAGGCAGTTATGAGCAAAATTCCATCTGGAGTTACTGATTCGTATACAGAGAGCCTTCCATACCTTCTTGTTGATGCTTTTTCTAAAAATCTTGAAATTGTCTCTGCTTTTGTGGGCGATTCTACAATCATAAGCCTTGACTTTAAATCTGAAGACCGCTCGTTTATTAAAGTTTCATTTCTGCTCATTTCAACCTCTTTAATCAAATCTTCAAAACATACCTCATTTTCGGTTTTCCACTCTTCATCAAGCAAAAACATAAGTCTTGACCTGAGACTTTCGAAAAGTAGATCATCATCTTCAAATAGGATTGAAACTCCTTTTGTCAAAGAGCTACCCAACATTCGTGATGTCCTTCCAGAACCTTGGATATATGTGAAAACATCAGGGAAGAATATCTGACCCTCATCTGAGATTTTCAAGTTTGAAAAGGACTTTTTAACAAAAACAGTCCACTTATCTTGAGAAATATATTTTTTTACTACCTCCCTTAACCTTTCGACCTGATATCTATCTATGCCTTTAAAGAAGCTTTTTAGCTTGGGATGTTCTTCAAGATAGTCAGAAAACACCCTTTCTAAGACAAACCGGGGCGCCTTTTCAATATCTGTTGAAAACCTAAACGAGGGCGTGCCCCAAAATATTGAATACTTTATTCTCAAGGGGAGGTCTATGCCTCTCACAAGCTTTCCATAGTATGAGTATATGCCACATAGAATTTTGAGCTTTCCATCTTTGAATTCCTCAAAACTTTTTTCAAAATCTTCCCACGTTTTACCGACAGATATTCCTTCGTTTTCTAAAAAGTGTGTCACATCTTTACCTTCTTCTTCATTTTCAACAAATAAGAGGATGCCATCATTGAGGATTTTGATTGTCTCAAGCAGCTTTTCTTTTGATTTTTCAGCAATTCTAATATTTGTAATATTTCTTATACTGAATGTGAATCTACCTATTTCGAAACCAAGTAGCTCTCTAAACAAAAGAGGTTTTAGTCCTTGTGGCTTTGCAGTGGCAGAAGATACAATGAGAATGCCTTTAGATAAAGTAGAAGATGTGCCGTTTTGTTTTTGTTCAGGATACTTAATACCTTTTTTGAGGTTTTCAAATGTCTGGTCAATTGTATTTTGGTCAATTCCAATCATTTGCAAAAGAGTGTCAATGTTTTTTGAAGATTTCAAAATAGCATCAACATCATCTACAAACACTAATGAAAATACCTTCTTTGCAAGGTCGTCTTTTCGCTTTGATATAAATTGCGATGAGACAATTAGGATGTCAAATTCGCCATTTTCAAAGCTTTTTTCAAACTCATCCTTTTCAGTTTTTTTCATCGATGACTTATATGACAAAATTTTAACATTTTCTTTTGGCTCTTTATTAGCAAATTCAAGGAGTCTCTGATGCGCTTGTTCAACCAGCGATACAGTAGGAAAGATTAAAGCTACCTTCTTGCCATTTTTTGTCATCCACAGTGTTGCAACAAGTCCAAATGTTGTCTTACCAAGGCCTGTGGGAGCAATTAAAGTGAAACTTTTTGAGAGTAAAAGTCGCCTTGCCCAGAGCCGTTGATATCCTGTCATCGGTTTTCCAACCTTTGATACAAAAAACTTTTCAAACTCTTTATATTCATTTTGGAAATTCCAAAAGTAGGCATAATCTTTTAGGCTATTATGTTGTTTCAAGCTTTCAAGGATATTCATGCTATTTTCAAATGGTAGACACTTTTCACATGGGAGTCCTTTTTGATTTCTTGTATCTGAGTTGATACCACCACAGTTTATACATGAATGATAATATTTTGCTCCTGTTGCCAAGCAAAAATCCCCCTTATTCTTTTTTGAGGGCTTTTAGTTTTTCTAATTTTCAAATATACTAAGGATTTTGGAAAAATTCAATATTAAAAAAAGCTGCCCGCTTTAAAATTTTCCCATCGGGGCAGCTTTTCAAAGTTTACTCTAATTCAAATCTCTGTTTTATAATCTCAACGGCCTTTTCCTCATCTTTCTGATCAATCAAGTATGAGATGTCGACCTCGCTTGTTGTCACCATCTTAAGTTCGACACCTGCTTCTGCCAAAGTGGTGAAAAGAGATGCTGCAACGCCTGGCAAATCTCTCATGGCTTCACCGTATATACTCAGCTTTGTCAGGTTAGAAATTATGTCAATTCTTAAATGCGGAATCTCTTTTTTAAACTTGCTCAGCGCTGAGATTGCCTTTGGCACATTTTCTTCATCAAGACTAAATGATAGGTTTATATTTCCTTTGTATGGAGCTGTTTGGCTAATCATGTCGATGTTTATTCCATGGCTTGCCACTTCATTGAAGATTGAGGCAATCAGGTCTATTTTGTTTGGGACATTATCCAATGTTATCATGGCAACGTTTTGGGTGACATTTAAATTTGTCACAGGCTTCAAATTCAAAACACCTCACATGAAATTAATCAAATCTTTCATATTATATATACCCGCACTTTTACCAACTAAAAACATCGCAGCCTTAATTGCGCCGTTTGCAAAAATCTCTTTTGAAAGTGCAGTGTGTTTTATCTCTATAATTTCATCTGGACCAGCAAAGATAACACTGTGCTCGCCAACAATTGTACCTCCACGCACCGAAAAAATTCCTATCTCATTTTGAGCCCTTTTCTTTCTTCTTGTGTGCCTGTCGTAGATGTACTCATACGCATTGTTTGCAATCTCATTGATAGCATCTGCAAGCATAAGAGCTGTGCCAGAAGGTGCGTCAATCTTCTGGTTGTGATGTTTTTCAACAATTTCAATATCAAACCTACTTCCCAGCGTCTTGTATGCTTTTTGTACAAGATCTGCAACAAGGTTAACACCAAGTGACATGTTGGCAGACCAAAAAATTGGTATCTCTTTTGAAGACTCAACAATCTTTTCTTTCTGTTCACTTGTAAAGCCTGTTGTGGCAATTACAACTGGTTTTTTCGTTGCCTTTGCAAATTCTAAAATTGCAAGTGTAGCCTCTGGCAGGGAAAAGTCAATTATTACGTCAAACTCTTCTTGGATTTGAGAAGGATTACTATAAACGGGGTAATCGAAATTTCTCGTGGTGTTCAAATCAACGCCTGCAACAATTTTAACATCTTCATATGTTTTTGCAACCTTACTTACAACCTGACCCATCTTGCCATTGCAACCGTTAAGTAAAACTCTCAGCATTTGTACATCACATCCATCTATGCTTAGTTTTTTAGAGATGTTTAAAAACGTATTTTTTACTCTTTTATGTGTATTCCATAGTCAATAAGAGCTTTTTTAAGTATCTCTCTATTTTTCTCAGTCATTGTAGTAAGCGGCAGTCTTGGCCTTCCGACATTGAATCCCATCATATTCATAGCTTCTTTTACAGGTATTGGATTTACCTCAATAAATAATGCTTTGATAATTGGAAGTAGCTTTAGCTGCAGCTCTTTTGCCTTTTCAACCTGACCGTTTAAGAAGTACTCAACAATATCATGTGTCTCATCAGGCAAAATGTTAGCAAGAACTGAGATCACACCAATTCCACCAACAGAGAGTACTGGTACAATCTGATCGTCATTTCCAGAGTAGATGTCAATGTCAGGGCAGAGCATAGCAATTTCTGCAACCTGTGTGATATTTCCGCTTGCTTCTTTGATAGCTCTGATATTAGGAAGTTTTGAAAGCTCCTTCATTGTCTCGGGCAGTATATTTAGCCCTGTTCTTGATGGAACATTGTAGACAATTATAGGGATTGACACAGCGTCGTTTATTTCTTTAAAGTGTTCAATCAGACCTTTTTGGGTTGTCTTGTTGTAGTAAGGTGTTACATGCAAAAGACCATCTGCACCAAGCTCCTGAGCTTTTTTGGAAAGATATACTGCATGTTTTGTATGGTTGCTGCCAACACCTGCAATGACAGGTTTTCTGCCAGCTACCCTATCAATGACAAATCTAATTACCTCTAAATGTTCATCATCTGGCATTGTCGAAGGCTCGCCGGTTGTACCGCATACGATGATAGCATCTGTTTTGTGCTCAAGATGAAAATCAACAAGCCTCCCAAGAACTTCAAAATCCACGCTTTCCTCGTCCTTAAAAGGTGTTATCAAGGCAACACCTGAGCCTTTAAAAATTGGCATAGCAATAAAACCTCCCATTTATTCAAAACATTAAATTATGGTCAAACTAAAAAAATTAACTAAAGAAATACTCAATTACCTTCTCAGCTATCTGAACAGCATTTGTAGCGGCACCTTTTCTGATATTGTCAGCAACAACCCAAAGATTTACACCACTTTCAACAGATTCATCTCTTCTGATTCTTCCAACATACACTTCATCCTTACCAGATACATAGATTGGCATTGGGTACAAAAGATTTTCTGGGTCGTCCTGAACAACAACACCCGGTGCCTGTCTTAAAGTTTCTTTTAATTCTTCTAAATCAAATTGTTTTTCAAATTCAACGTTAATGGACTCACTATGACCATTGAAAACAGGTACCCTTACGGTTGTTGCTGTAATTTTGATAGAGTCATCATGCAAAATCTTCCTTGTTTCATTTATCATCTTCATCTCTTCTTTTGTATATCCATTTTCTAAGAAAACGTCAATATGAGGAATTACATTTCCTGCAATTGGATATGGAAATTTTTTTGGTGGTGCACCTTTTAAACCTTCTTCCAAATCTAAATATCCTTGATATCCAGCACCTGAGACAGCCTGATATGTCGAGTACACAATTCTCTTTATTTTGTATTTGTCGTGCAAAGGCTTTAGAACAACAACTGCCTGAATTGTTGAGCAGTTTGGATTTGCGATAATTCCCTTATGCCACTTGATATCCTCTGGATTTACCTCTGGGACAACCAAAGGAACGTCTTTTTCCATACGCCATGCACTTGAGTTGTCAATTACAATGCAGCCTTTGGAAGCTGCAATTGGTGCAAAGTGAAGAGAGGTGGATGCACCGGCTGAGAAAAGAGCAATGTCTATTCCTCTGTCAAATGAATCTTCTTTTAACTCTTCAACAATGTATTCCTTTCCCATAAACTCAACCTTTGTACCAGCTGACCTGCTTGATGCAAAGAGGTAATATTCCTCAACAGGAAGATTTCTCTCTTCTAACACCTTCAAAAATGTTCTTCCAACCATACCAGTTGCGCCGACTATTGCCATTTTGATTTTTCTTGCCACTTTGTATAGACCTCCTCTAAAAATATTTTAATTTAAAGCTGAGAATAAAATCAAATAAAACTAAAAAAGCTGGTTTTTGAGCCAGCTTCTGTTAATATATTGTACTACAAGCATACAATATATTAACAGATAGCGCTCCACCAATTTTTCAATTGGTGACAGTTGCATGGATATTCTCCATGCACCCAGGGAAGTTTCCAAGAAGAAAGAAACTCCCTTCGGCGTCTTTTCCTTTCAGCAGGTTTCATCTGTGTCTTCTTTCACATCCACCTGCCTACTCTTAAAAGACGCGCCTCTATCTATTAATATATTATGAGCTATTCACTTGTGGTATTTATTTAATAATACCATTAAGATTCTTTGTATGTCAAATTTTTTTGAAAGACTAAGAGGTTTTTTCATGTGATATAATTTAAATATCGAAAAGTAAAAGAACAAAAAGAAAATGGAGGATGAATGATTTGGAAAAAATTAGAGAAAGATTTGCTAACTTTCAGAAAGCACTTTTGAGATTGAAAGAAGCGGTGTCGGAAAGAAGCGATAATCCTCTTTTGTATGACGGTGCTATTCAAAGATTTGAATTTACCTATGAACTTGCCTGGAAATTATTGAAGGCGTATTTGGAATATCAAGGCATAGTAAATATTTCTTCGCCTAGAGCAGTTTTCAAAGAAGCATTTTCAGTGGGCTTGATTGAAAATCAAGAAAAATGGCTAAGGATGATTGAAGATAGGAACTTGACGGTCCACACCTATGATGAATGTGTTGCCAAAATAATATTTGAGAGAATAAAAAGTGACTACTTACCTTTGTTTGAGGAACTTGAAAAAAAATTGAGGAGTTGATTAAATGAAATTTGGGATTGAAGATGTCATATTTGAGAAAATTATGGAGCTCATCAGAAGTGAAAGGACAATAAAAAAGGCTATATTATTTGGTTCAAGAGCAAGAGGTGATTATAAAATAAATTCGGATATTGACATTGCAATAGTAGTAGATGGTGAAACAACAGCTGGTTTTAAATTAGATTTGGATGAAGCTGCAGGGCTTTATAAGGTTGACTTAGTTGAACTTGAGAAATTAGAAAACGAAACATTCAAAAATAAAATCTTAAAAGAAGGAATTGTAATATTTGAAAGGAGAGTTTAAGTCAAATGTTTAAAGTAGGGATTGGATATGATGTTCACAGATTTGTCGAAGGAAGAAAACTAATCTTGGGTGGTGTTGAGATTCCATTTGAAAAAGGGCTTTTAGGGCATTCTGATGCAGATGTTTTAATTCACGCAATAATTGACGCGATCCTTGGTGCTATGGGTGAAAATGATATTGGAAGGCTGTTTCCTGATACTGATATGAAATACAAGGATGTCTCGAGTATCACTCTTTTAAAGGAAGTTTCAAAGCTTTTGGAAAGTAGAGGCATGAGTATAATTAACATAGATACAACAATAGTTGCACAAAGCCCAAAGATTTCTCCATATACAGATGAGATGAAGACAAACATTGCAAGTGCACTGAATATTGAAAAAAACCAGGTGAATATCAAAGGAAAGACAACTGAAGGCTTGGGGTTTGAAGGGAGAAAAGAAGGGATTTCCGCCTTTGCTGTTGTTTTACTACACGAATAAATGTTTGATAAGTTTTGTTTGAAATGATATAATTTAATTGTCCATATTTTTAATAGCGGATGTGAGAAAATGTTAGATTTTCATAACTTGGTTCAGCAGATAAATGAGAAGAAAAGTAGAATACTGGAAAAGGAAAGAGAGATAAGAGAAAGTATTAATGAAGTTTCTGAATTTTTGTACTCATTAGATGATAAAAAAATAGAAAAGGTACTTTCTAAAATTCCAAGGAAGGATGAGAAAAACGAAATTCTATTTTGCCTTCCATACTATAGCAATTTCAATGAGTTTATGAGAAGTTTTCCTTGTGAGGTTCAGACAAGTTATGAAGTGTTTGCAGTCGATGGCAGCAATACAGAGATTGACAGGCATATTTCGCAGCCTTACTATCTTTTGAACATTGCCTGTGTGGAAATTACTTATGACAGTAAAAATAGCAATTTTAACTATAAAACTCAAGGCTACATTTACCTTGATGAAGAACTTTACTCAAGAAAAGAAGCTCAGGCAATTAAAAACTCATCAGAAATCTCAAGAGAAAGACAGGCAAAAGAGTATATGGCTATCTTAGAGTATGTTGAAAATTCTTTGCCTAAGGATAGCTTAAGACTTGTACTCTATGATGGTAATCTCATTGACTGGACACAAGACAGGCAAGGTTTGCGCTTTGGCAGAAAGGCAAATCCTGAACTTGAAAAGATATTTAATTTGGCAAAACAAAAAAACATTGCAGTTTGTGGTTTCATCTCAATGCCAAAAAACTCTATTATTTCTAATCTTTACAGGATATATAACTGTGCTAAGATGAGGATTGACTGTAAAGAATGCAGTAGCTATGAGAAAAGAAATTGCGAAAAGGTTGAGAGGATAAGAGATGTATTTTTATTTTCACATCTAAAAACTGGTCAGCACTCTAATGTATTTTACACCTTAGGAAGAGCATTTGATGAGTTTGAGGACACAGATATTGCCTTTGTTTACCTTCAAACAGGCTATGAGGTTGCGAGAATTGAGATACCGCTCTATGTTGCAAAAGACCAAAGTTGGCTCAAAAAATGCATTGGTGCAATATACCATCAGTGCCAGATTGGATTTGGATATCCTATATCACTAACACATGCTCATGAGTTTTCTACAATCTCATATCATGACAAAATGGCCATAGAAAATATGCTTGTGGATTTCGGAGAAGATATTTTGCCATATTCTGCAAAGAAAAGTAATAAAATGAAAAGAATAGTTTAAATGAGGAGTTGTTCTGATAATGGCGGTTGGAGAGATAATAGACATTTCCTTTACTCAAATTACATGTGAAGCAAGAGACCTTGACAATATTCCAACAGCTGGGCAATTTATAAAATTTGACCTTGATAGCTATAGAGTTTTAGGGTGTGTTACGAGGTATGACATAGGAAGTATATCACAAGAAGGGTATCCGCGGGCTTTGTGGAAAACAGCTGAGGAGCTTAAAAAATTTTATCCGCAGCTTGACCAAATTTTAAAGGGCTACTTTAAGTGTATAATCCTTGGCTTTATAGCAAATGATAAATTCATAAATTCCCTTCCAGACAGGAGCATAAAGCTCCACACAATGGTTGAATTTGCGGACAAAAAGGATATACTTTTGGCAACCCAGAGTAGCTTATTTTTAAACTCTGTTATAAAAGCAAAGGATGTTGACATTGTTGAAGTGATTCCGTGGATGCTTTACTTTGCCTATGTTGCAAGAGATAGAGACTATGAGTACATAGAACATATGGGGAAAGAGCTCAATATATATCTTAAATATGATTTGAACCTTCTCACACCTATTATTGAGAGGCTGGAAAATCTAATTACAAACCTGTGATGTAAAGGGTGGGAAAAATGCAAGAAAATTTTTATAAACAGCAAAGAATTGGCAAAATCATAGGCGGGTCATTTTTAGAAGGGCTTGCAATAAAGGTAGAAGATGATTCTGCTGTGGAAGATACAAGGATAGGTAGTATCTTGGTTAGCCAGACGGAAAAGAAAAAGTACTACTGTATGCTCACTGACATGGTCATTGAAGGAATGAACAAGCAGTCGTTAGCTGAGCTTCCAAGGGGAAGCAGTTTTTCGCTATTAAACAGAATCACGAGAGGAACTTCAATTTACACAATATTCAAAGCCCAGCCTGTGCTTGCATTTGACCTGCAAGAGGGCAAAAACCAGCCAATAAGAAACATTCCTCTTCATGCATCAAGTGTGAGAAAGGCAACATATGATGATATCCAAGATGTGTTTGGGAGTTTTGAAAAAGACCCAAAGCGCTTTTTCCCAATCGGAAGCGTGCTTGACATGGATGAAAGTACACAGGTGTGTATTGACATTGACAGGTTTATTGAAAGAAGTAGCGGTATTTACGGTCGAACAGGTACAGGAAAGTCATTTATTGCAAGGCTTATAATGGCAGGAATTGTTCTTTCTGACAAAGCTTCTTTGCTGATATTTGACGCGCACTCAGACCATGGCCCGGATAGTGTTGATGAGGAAAATCATCAAGTAAAAGGGTTAAAGAGTCTTTTTGGAAATAAAGTTCAGATAATGACTATTGAGCCAAGTAGCGCAACCAGAGCAGGAGTCCTTCCTATAGAAATTGATGTGAGAGATGTTGAGGTTGAGGACATCTTGTCAATCTCAGAGGAACTAAACTTAAATGAAACAGCTGAACAAGTGATGATTGCGCTCAAAAACAGGTTAGAAGCCCAAGGAAGACATTGGCTTCAGGAAATCTTAGTAAATGGCGAGGATCTTGCTGAAGAGTTTAAAGATGTAGAAGCGGTTGTAAACAGAAGTTCACTTTTAGCGCTTATAAGAAAACTTTCTGTACTAAAAGAACTTCCTTATCTTAAGTATGACAGAAGCGCGGGTACAAATTCTATCGATATAATCTTAGATTACCTTCAAAGAGGAATTAGCGTTGACATAACCTTTGGCAAGGGAGACAAGCTACTTAATTACCTGTTTGTCACAAATGTGCTTTCAAGACGAATATATAACAAGTACATGGAGATGTATGAAAAACACATATCAAACAGAAAAAAATATCCAGCACCAAGACCACTTGTGATTGCCATAGAAGAAGCGCACAGGTTTTTATCACCAGATGTTGCAAAACAGACAATATTTGGAACAATAGCAAGAGAGATGAGAAAGGCAAAGGTAAGTCTTATGTGCATAGACCAACGCCCCTCGCAGATAGACAGTGAGATTGCCTCGCAAATAGGCACAAGGGTGATTTTAGCGCTTTCTGATGAGGCAGATATTGCAAGTGCGCTTGCCGGCATGAAAAATAGCAAGCAGCTTCGGGGTATCATTGAGTCTCTTGATTCAAAGCAACAGGCACTTGTAATTGGTCATGCGGTTCCAATGCCAATTGCAATAAAAACAAAAGGGTATGACCAGAGCTTTTATGATTTTGTTTCCCTCTACACTCCAAAGAGTGATGTTGAAGAAAATTACAAAAAAACACTGGAAGCTGCAGATGAGTTTTTGAAAGAGATGGAATATTAAAATTTTATAAAGGGTGGAATATAAATGCCTATAAAAGGTGTTCACACAGCAGACCTTCATTTCGGTGTGACAACATACAGCAAAGAAACTCCAGATGGGCTTGGTTCACGTGTCCATGATTTTTTCAGAACATTTGATAGGATTTTGGACTATATAAGAAAAGAGAATATAGATCTTTTACTAATTACAGGTGATATTTTCAAAGACAGGGAGCCAAACTCTACCTTGAGAAATATGTTTTACAAAAGGGTTGTTGAGATTGCAAAAGAAGGGGTATTGGTAATAATAGTACCTGGAAATCATGACATGCATCCATTTGAAGCAAGGCATCATACAGTCAAGGTTTTTGAGATATTTGATCAAGAGAATATTGTGGTAATGGATAGCTTTTTTGAAACAAGAGTATTTGATATAAAAGGAGAAAAGGTAAGGGTTATAGCTGTGCCATACCTTTACCTTGAAAGGTTTATAGATAAAACAATTCCTGAAAAGATTGAACAGCTTGAACAAAACATAGCCAATTTTTTCGAAGAGAAATTGGCAGAGGTTTTAGGTTCCTGTGAAGATGATATACCAACAATCTTGGCAGGACATTTTGCAGTTAATGAAGCTGAAGTTGGCAGTGAAAGAATGATTATGATAGGAAAAGATGTGAAAGTGCCACTTTCTGTACTTTTGAATCCAAAACTCAAGTTTGTTGCACTTGGGCACATTCACAAGCCACAGGTTTTGCACTCTGAAAGCCCAGCAGTTGTGTACTGTGGATCACCTGACAGGATAGACTTTTCAGAAGCACAGGACCAAAAGGGGTTTGTGGTGTTTGAAATAGACAAAAACAATTTTTGGTTTGGATTTCAGCCGGTTCTTGTCAGACCATTTTATCAGATTATAATTGATTTGTTTGAAGCAGACGGTGATGTGAATGAAACACTCTTTTCAGAAATAGATAGAAAAATAAAGAGTTTAGAAGAAAATTCGGGCAATGTAAAAGCATCGATTTTGAAACTTACAATAAAAACACAGAGCTTGTTAAAAGAAAGGCTTGATTTGAACAAGGTAGAAAAATATTTGAAAGATATCTGTTTCATTTTAGCTCCAATTGAAATAGAAGTGACAGATGTCAAAAGGGATTTTAGAATTGCTGACGTTGATGAAAAATCAGACCCTGTTTTTGCGTTTGAAAGATTCTTGTCTGCAAGTCCAAAGTATAAAGATATAAAGAACAAGAATGACATTGTTACAACTTTCAAGGCCTTGTTAGAAGAAGTGAAAAAAATCTAAAAAGGTGGAGGTTTAAAGAATTGAGACCGCTTTTTTTGAAAATTGAGAATTTCAAGTCTTATGGAGAAAGTCAAAACCAGATAGATTTTAATAATATAAAAGTTGCGTGCATTGTAGGTAAAAACGGCAATGGAAAATCCTCTATTGCAGAGGCGATTGCATGGGCGCTTTTTGGCGAGTTTGAAAGGCTTCAAACTGGCAAACGTGGAAAGATCTCGGAGACAGAATATATAAACGCACATAAAGATTACATGCAAGTTGAGTTTGAGTTCGAGATAGATGGTGTAATATACAGAGTTGTTAGAAGACTTGACAGAAGAGGAAAAAAATATCTTTCTCTTTTTATGAAGAAAAACGATGTGCTCATTCCCATTACTGAGGCAAACTACACCCAGACACAAAATAGGCTTGAGAAGATTTTAGGAATTGACTTTAACGTGTTTTTGCACTCTGCATACCTTTCTCAGAAACGAACAGAAGACTTTTTATTGTCTTCTCCAGAAGACAGGCGTGAGATTTTGGCTAAAATCTTAAACCTTAGCATATACGACCAAATAAACGAGCTTGCAAAAGAAAAGAGAAAAGAAAAGAAGGTATTGCTTGACATTAAAATCAAGGAAAATGAAGAAAATATAAAGATTGCTTCTGAAGAAGAGAATATCAAAAGGGCTATTATAGGTCTTGAGGAAAAATCAAAAAAGATTGCAAACGAGTTAGACACTCTAAAAAATGAGCTGAATAATCTTGTGGATCAGAAGTACCAAACAGAGCAAAAACTCAAAGATATCAGAAGGAAAAGGGAAGAGAAGGATGAGTATGTGAAAAAGCTAAATGAGATCAAAAAAAGGATTGAAAATACGCAAAGTGATCTTTTAAAAATAGAAGATGATCTTAAAAACGAACCTGAAATAACTTCAAAAGCTAAGGAGTATGAGCAACTAAAATCTACTTTAGAATGTCTTCAAAAAGATTACGAAACATATATATCACTTAAAAATAATATAGCACTTGTTGAAAAAGAGAAAAACAGCAAAGAAGAACAAAAAAAGATATTTGAAAAGTCTATAGAAGAATATAATACTAAGATTACCAATGAGGCTGCGGAACTTTCTAAATACCAGCAGGAACTGAAACACTTGGAGATGGAAATTTCAAGTGTTGAAAAAGAGCTTGAAAAAGTAAAAAAGCTGAAGTGCCAGTTAGATACAAAAAAAGAAGAGATTACAAAGATTGAAAAGGTTTTAGAGGTGTTTGAGAGCAAGCTCAAAGAACTTGCAACAAGTTACAGATTAATTGAGTCAAATAAAGGGAAATGTCCTGTATGTCTGCGAGAGATAAAGGGTGATGAGGAAAAGGAACATATTAAAAAAGAAATAGCAACTCAAGGTAAAGAGTATAAAGAAAAGAAAGAAGTGCTAAGTGCAAAATTATCAAACCTCAAAAAAGAATATCAACAACTCGAAGAAAAAGTTAAACAGGAAGATGCTTTGCGTTCAAAAGAAAAGAAACTTCATGGGCTTTTTGAAAACTTAAAAGCAAAGATAGACCAGAAGAACAAGAACATAGAGAACTTGCGAAACTCAATTTCAGAAAGCCAACAGAGGATAAATCTTTGTGATGATGAGATATCAAAACTTGAGAAAAAGCTTCAAGATTTGAAAAATGAACTTAATAGACTGAACTTTGATGGGGTAAATTACAGCCGTGTTTCTAAAAGAGTAAAAGAACTTGAAGTGTATTCACGCCTTTTAAAAGAGATAGAGATAAGCAAAGTTAAAGCAGAGAATCTTAAAAACAACCTCCTTGAGTATCAAAATGAAGCTCAACAGCTTGTCAAAAAAATCCAAGAAATAGACGAACAGCTTTTGCAGATGGTTTCTGATTCGCCAGAAGAAAACCTCAAGGAAATTCAGTCAAATATAAATACCTATGAGAGCAAGATCAAAAATCTTCAGGAAGACTTAACTTCTGTTCTAAAAGAAATAGGCATTTTTGAGCAAAAGCTTGAACAAGCAAAACAAGCAAAGGAAAAGGTAATTGCACTTGAGAAAGAGATGGAGGACATAAAAAGAGAAATAGAAGTTTATGACATCATCATTGACATAACTGGTCCTGATGGAATAAAAAATGAGATAATTGCCAACACCCTGCCACTTATCAGAGATGAGGCAAACAGGCTTTTGAAACTTTTGACAAACGGTGCTTTTTCAATTGACTTTAAAACCCAAAAGGAGACAGCTTCTGGTAAAACAATAGAGACACTTCAAATAGAGATTTCAGATATAAACG
Source organism: Caldicellulosiruptor naganoensis (assembly GCF_026914285.1). Classification (NCBI taxonomy): domain Bacteria; kingdom Bacillati; phylum Bacillota; order Caldicellulosiruptorales; family Caldicellulosiruptoraceae; genus Caldicellulosiruptor; species Caldicellulosiruptor naganoensis. The sequence continues at coordinate 1,689,726 of NZ_CP113864.1, read as the reverse complement.
GTACAAGAAACTATGAACTTTTTTCAGGTGGTGAGCTTTTCAGAATCAACTTTGCAATCAGAATAGCTCTTGCAAAGGTGCTTTTAAAAAGGGCAGGTGCTTCAATTAGAATGCTTATCTTGGACGAAGGTTTTGGCTCACAGGACGAAGAAGGAAAAGACCATATAATAGAGTGTTTGAATCAAATCAAAGACCAATTTGACACGATACTTGTAATAACCCACATTGAGGACTTGATGGATGCATTTGACCAGAGAATAGTTGTAAAAAAAGATATGGAAGGATCTAAAATTTTTGTTGTATAATATATGAGTATTCACAGCAAAAATGAGGAGGTAAAAGAATATGGCAAAAACCAAGTTTCCAGGATTTGGTAGCGGGTTTAACATAAATCAGCTTCAAAAACAGGCAAAAAAAATGCAAGAGGAGATTGAAAAGCTGCAAGAGGAACTTAACCAGAGAGAACTTGAAGTTACTGCTGGCGGCGGTGCTGTGAAGGTTGTTATAAATGGCAAAAAGGAAATTAAAAGCATTGAAATTTCACCAGAGGTTGTTGACCCAGATGACATAGAAACACTTCAAGATTTGATTGTTGCCTGTGTAAATGAGGCAATCAGAAAAGTTGAAAAGATGATAGAAGAAGAGATGCAAAAGATTACAGGTTTGGGGCTTCCAGGTCTTTTTTAAGATGAGGTTGATAAAGTATGCAAAAAGAAAATGCTATATCAAAACTTATCCAGCAGCTTGAAAAGCTACCTGGGATTGGTCAGAAAACTGCCCAGAGGCTTGCCTTTTATATCATTAACATGAAAAGCGAAGATGTCAAAGCACTTGCTGAAGCAATCTTAAGTGCCAAGAATAGTACAAAGCTTTGCAGGATATGCTGTAACTTCACAGAAGGAGATATTTGTCATATATGCAGTGATGATAAAAGAGACAGGAGCATAATCTGTGTTGTTGAAGAACCCCAGGACGTTGTGGCGCTTGAGAAGGTAAAGGAATACAAAGGACTTTACCATGTACTGCATGGTGCAATATCACCACTCAAAGGCAAGTATCCTGAACAGTTGACAATTGATGTTCTTCTAAAAAGGCTTGCGGACACAACGGTTAAAGAAGTAATTATTGCTACAAACCCGGATGTGGACGGTGAAGCAACAGCCTCATATTTAGCAAGGCTTATAAAGCCAATGGGCATTAAAGTAACAAGGATTGCCCGCGGAATTCCGGTTGGCGGCGATATTGAATATGCAGATGAGGTAACAATTCTCAAAGCAATTGAAGGAAGAAAAGAGATTTAGTGTTATATCAAAGCAAATATTGGTGCATAATATATAAAAGAAATATTTCTTAGGCAGTTTAAAAGATGAATATGGAAGTTTTAAGCATTATCTCAAACCAAGTATCTGATGTAGAGTTGCTTTTGCAGATTAAAAACCGAAAAGAAAAGGATTATGAGTACTTACTCAAATACGTAAAAGGACTTTTAGAAGGCGCAAATACTCTTTTTAACTACTCTTCAGACCAAGATTTGATTGAGATTGCCATCTATCAACAGATACTTGCTGAGAAGTGGCTAAACTACTTGTATAAGCTCCTAAAAAAGAGGCTGTCCAAAAACAATAATTTTTAATAACCAAAATCAAGCATTTGATGGTATTTAATGTTAATATTGAACTATGCAGTAAAAAGCAAGAGGGTTGGCTGGCAATTTTGCCCCAACCCCCTATTATTATCTTCGCCAATCTTTCTATGTTATAGGCAATACAAACCAAACTCTACTTTAGCTTCACACCCTTCATACCCCTGAGCAGGAATCTCCTAAACCCTTTATTGTTCTTTATTATCCCAAATACTGTCTCAACTTCTATCTTCCTTTTTTCGTAAATCTCTTCGCCTTCTCTACTTAACAGCCTTTGCCTCACCTCTTCCTTCAATTTCTCTAACCTCGGTCTTATACTAAATCTCTTCTTCCATCTCTTACCTTTATAACATTTTTCTCTGTGTTCACAACCATTACAAATATCTTCACATTGATATACCTTCTCATAACTTACAAATCCTCTCTCATTTGCACTTATCTTCGGATATAAGTATTTCACCTTCTTACCAGCAGGACAAATATATGCATCTTCTTCAGCTATGTACTCCCAGTTCCTTACATTGAAAATATCCTTCTTAAATCTTCTTGTCTGTTCCAAGTCAAATGTGCTATACTTAATGTAGCTATTTATGCCACATTCTTTCAGATGAAGGTAGTTTTCTTCAGACCCATAGCCACTGTCTGCTACAATGTTCTTTGGCATGAAACCTGTTATCTTCGTCACAAGCTCAAGGTGTTCCTTTAGACAGACAGTGTCTGTGGGACTTTGGTGGATGCTAAAACCTATGACAAATCGGTTCTGTGTGCCGATTTGTACATTATACCCGGGTTTTAGCATCCCATTTTTCATATGGTCATCCTTCATCCTCATAAATGTGGCATCATTGTCTGTTTTTGAAAAACTATTCCTGCCATTTAAGATCTGCTCATAAGACTCATATTTCTTGAGTCTTAATACGCAGTTGTTTTGGAGAGTTTTTACAAGCTTTTTCACTCTCCTTTCTTTCCTTTTGCTCCCAAAGTTAGCTTCTGCTATCTTTTGGGAGAGTTCTTCAACTTTTTGTTCAAGCTCTTGGCTATCATAATCAGCTTCTAAATTGACATCCAACTCGCCAAGAATTCTGTCTTCTTCCTCATTTATCCTCTCTATTTCATTAAGAATTTCTCTTACTTTTTCTCTTAATTTCTTTTTGTATGTTCTTGTACTTCTTGCCCATACAAATGTATACTTGTTCGCATTTGCTTCAATCTTTGTCCCGTCAAGGTAGTAATACTCAAAGTTTACATACCCCAGTTTTACAAGAAGTTCAATAACTTGTGCGAAAATCTCTTCAATGCAATCACCTATTATCTCTTTTCTGAATCTATTGATAGTTCTGAAATCAGGGGTTTGAAGTTTTGAAAGCCACATAAAGGTTATATTCTCTTGAAGTGCTTTTGCTATCTTTCTTGAAGAGTATATCCCCTGTATGTAAGCATAGATAAGTACTTTCAAAAGCATCAAAGGATGGTAGCTGGAAGTCCCACCACCTTTGTATTTCTCTACTATGGTTGAGATATCTATTTTATCAATGATTTTATCGATTGCTCTTACTAGATGAGTTTGAGGGATAAAGGCTTCAGGGTCGATTGGCATTATTAATTGGTTGGGGTTATATTCTTTGAAGACTATTTTATCATGTTTGCGTGGCATATTAATCCTCCTTATGTAATCATTTCTGAGATATTATATCATAAATATCTCACAATGTAAATACAGTAAAAATAAAGAGGCTGTCACCTCATCTTTTTAGACAGCCTCTTTTTATTTTTGGTTTTACATAAAATAGATTAAAGAAACTATTTCTTAAGGAAGATATTAAATTGCAAGATGAAAATATTGGATTTTCTAATTAGATTTTTGTTCACTTGCTGTTTTATTGTGCTTTTTAATTTCTTATTTGAACCATACGGACTTCACATTGGGTTTAACATTGTAAACCTTGCAGTTGGTACATTAATAGGATTTCCCGGTTTTGCCTTGCTTTTTATTCTGGCCTTTCTTTTTAGGTAGAAAAATATATTCAGGTAGCTTTATTAATTCTTTCTTTTCCAGCACTCCGATTAAATAGCCTGTCCAGGAGGAAACTGGTAAAAACAATGTGGTTATCCAGTAAGTTATTATTATAACGTTGACTGAATGCTCAGCTTTTGCAATCTCATCTGCATATGAATACACTCCAATAAAAGGGGAGTTCCAAAGTCTGAATGCCACATTTGCCCAGTGAGAGTTTAAAAAACCCTTATCGTTCAGAGATACATAATTTGTTGCTAATATAGTTAAAATAATTGTGGGAAGTGAAGCAATAGCTACAGCTAAGACACCTTCCAAAAAAGACAATGCATCTCTTTTTTTTGCATGGAATCTGCCGCTTGAAAAATTACCGTACAAATAAAGCAGGCAGATAACTATGCCACTTATGAGCTGGGAGGTTATTCCTCTAAAGAGGGAGAAATATAAGTACATAAACGCTAAAAATATGACTGTTGTTAGAAAGTGATTTTTCAAAATGTGTAGACTATACAGAAATATCTTTTTGGCTTTCATTTTGTACGCTGACCATTTATAGTTTCTTAAAGATATTTCAAATTGCTCTTTTGAACGCCTGTATTCATAGTTACCAGGGTCACGATTATACGCTTCGATAAAGTATCGATATGCTTGATTTATCCATCCTCTTTTTTGATATATAATACCCATTAAATAGAACCATTCTGCGTCATTTCGAGGATTCTGATTTAGCAAAATTTCGGCCTGAGATATATTATCCTGCATAATTAATTCTCTTACTTGATGATAGAGAGAGGTTTCCTCGTATGTAGAGTATTTATTGTTTGAATATTGATTGTTGGTAAGGATATTATATGCTTCATTTATTTCTTTTAATTTTTCTTCTGCAAGCTCCCTTAAAGGATTATCTTTGAACTTATCCGGATGGTACTTTTTAACAAGTTCAAAATATGCCCTTTTAATTTCTTCCTTTGAAGCACCCTTTTGCACACCCAAAACCTCATATGGGTCTCTCATTATTCTTTCAACTCCTTGAAAAAGTTTGTTGCAAATCGATCCAAAATTTCCTGTTG